>JBKJLG010000069.1:0-2900 GCA_046596995.1 Chitinophagaceae bacterium | reverse complement strand
TTGTGCATTTTCCATAATAGCTTTTGCATCTTTATCTTTCTCAACACTAATGCGCTGCTCGTACCAGTTAATAGCATCCGCTTCTTCAATCATTGATTGAATCATTCTTGCAAAAGTTCTGGTTTCCTGGCTTAGTTCCTCAGCAGGCTCATGATACTGTTCTGTTGGCATATTTTTTTATTGAAGGTGCGATGAAAAATTGAAAGATAATTATATTTTTTATCCTGTTCCACATATCATATTTGTGAACATTTCGAATCGATTTTTAAAAACTATTAATTAAAGCTTAAATAAATAGTTGCTTGCGCTTAAAATATTAATTTTAGATATGCTTAAGACGGCATTATTCCTCAATCTAATTTTTTTGTAGTTTTTTGCTACTGCACAATTTTACAATGAGGATCGGGTTGACAATCGCATGCGTCAAATTCCTTTTCAAAAAACTTTTTCTACAAAAGATATAGCTGATTTTATCAATCAAAATTTTATTGCCGAAATAAATAAAGTAAGGGCTGCATATTTTTGGGTTGCCAATAACATTATATACAATAAGGATAGTGCAAATATTATTAACCTTGGCGTTTTAACACACCAACAAAAAATTAATGCAGCTTTACGAAGAAGAAAAGGGGTTTGTGAAAATTTTGCTACAATTTTTAATGATATCTGTGGACAAGCCGGGATAAAAAGTTTTGTTGTTGATGGTTATACAAAGCAACATGGCCGGCTGGATGATACAGGACATGCCTGGGGTGCTGTAAAAGTTGATGGTGTTTGGCTTTTATGTGATCCCACGTGGGATGCCGGGCTTAGCATTACTAAATATTTTTTGGCTACGCCTGAAGAAATGATACAAAGCCACATGCCTTTTGATCCTATGTGGCAACTACTGCAAAATCCTGTATCATATGCTCAGTTTTACAAGGGTGATTTTTATGAAAATAAAAAAGAGAAGATTTTTAATTATCCTGATTCTCTTAAAATATATTTTACTTTAGATAGTTTACAGAAGCTAAGAGTTGTTTTAAATAGAATTCAAAAGGTAGGATTGTATAGCAAAATGATTACCGAAAGAGCATTGTGGCTGAGGATGCATATTGAAATTATACGGCAGGAGGATGATGCTAATATTTACAACACTTCTATTGCCGATATAAAAAATGCAGGAAACCTTTATAATAGTTTTATTGAATATCGCAATAAAAAATTTTTGCCACTTAAAGCAGGTGATGATCCGGGAAATTTATTAATGCAAGCACAGCAAAAAATACAGGATGCAAAAAACAAACTTGCAGCTATTGAAAAATCTGAGGCTGTATTAAAATTTAGTGTGGATGAAGTACAGGAAAAAATAAATACACTTACTATTTTAATAAAAGAACAGAAAGATTTTTTAATGCAAGATAAACGCCTGAGGCAAGGCAACCTTTAACTATAAGTGGGTAACAAAAGCCGGAAATAAGTCTGCTAAAAATCATTCTTATTTTTTCGGACTATCAGCACCCAAAGTAGTTTCTTCCCAGGCATCAAAGTCTTTTTGCAGATCAATCAGTTTATTACGGGCACCTTTTAAAGCACCTGCGCCCAATAACAACCGCAATGGCGGATTTGCATTGTTAACTACTGCAATAATTGCCAGCGCTGCTTTTACCGGATCACCGGGTTGGTTGCCGCTATTACCACGAATGGTAGCTTTGTTTGCACCAGCAGTAGTTGCATAATCTTCAATATTTATAGCGCTGTTGTTGGCAGAACGACCAGCCCAATCGGTTCTAAAACCGCTGGGAGCAACAATGGTAACTTTTATTCCCAACGGCGCAACCTCTTTTGATAAAGATTCTGACAAGCCATCTACCGCAAATTTGGTAGCATTGTAAAATCCTACTCCGGGAAAACCTACCAATCCGCCAATTGAGGCAATGTTTATAATGTGTCCACTCTTTTGTTTCCTCATAAAAGGCAGCACAGCTTTGGTCATGTTAGATAAACCAAAAACATTAATGTCAAACATGCGCCTTATTTCTTTGTCCTCACTTTCTTCAATAGCCCCAAAATAACCAATGCCGGCGTTGTTGACCAGCACATCTATTTTACCAAAATGATTTATAAATTTTTCTGTTGCTGATTGTATTTGGCTTGCATCAGTAACATCAAGCTTTAATAATAGTGCAGTCTCCGGAAATTGATCAACAATGTCTTTTATGTCTTCGGTATTGCGAGAACTTACACCCACCTTATTTCCTTGTAGTAAAGCTTCCAGCGCCAATGCCCTGCCAAACCCGGTAGAGCAACCTGTTATCAGCCAAATTTTACTCATGCTAAATTATTTTTTTGTAAAGATAAGGTGAAGCATTTTGTGGTCTTTTAAATTAAAGAAGAAATCCTAAGAAAAAATAAAGCCGCCTTATGGGCGGCTTTCAAATTGTAAAAAAAAATATTTTATTGAGAAACAACAGATCCATTTGCAGATACATATTCCGTTCTTGTACTGCCATTTTCCATAACTCTTACTATATATATATCCTGACCTGAAGTTGCTCTTATTTGTTTAATATCATAAAGGTTTGTGCCATATTTATTTTTTAAGGTAGTAACAACTTCGGCGCTTACACCGCTGCCTACAACTGGTAATGTAGCCGGGTCAGTTCTCCAGCCATTTATAATAAGAACATTCATGTTTGTAGAAGTATTCATCCCATTACTCATCTCCGTATTATTGGTAGAGCCTGAGCTTGTGCTTTCGTCATTTTTAAATTTTACTTTGCCATCTGCATCTTTTATTTTTATTTTATCATCTTTAACTTTTGTTTTAACATCGGTATCCATATCTCCATCTTTATTGGCTTTTATCTTCAGTTTACCATCTGCATCTTTCGTTTTTGCCTTATCTTCTTTAATTT
>JBKJLG010000046.1:0-5570 GCA_046596995.1 Chitinophagaceae bacterium | reverse complement strand
CTGCAGTTACTGGTATTGATAATGACGGAACTATTTCCTCATTTATTATTAAAACTTTACCTACCGGTGGTAAGTTATATAAGAATGGCACAATCATTACTTTGCTACCAGTCGGTGGTTTAAGTATAACTAATGTAGAAGCCACTCAGCTTTCTTTTGATCCTGATGATAATTTTGGTGGTACGGCATCATTTACCTATACCACAAAAGATAATAATAATAATGTAAGTTCAGCGGCAGCAACTTACCAAATACCGGTAAATACCCCACCACTTACCAATAATATAACTTCAAACCCAATGTTTGCCGGACAGCCGGGCACTAATATAAGCAGTTTGACTGGTTCAGATGATGGCGCAGTCGCATTTTACTCAATACAAACCTTGCCTCCCTCAACAGATGGCATCTTATACTTAAATAATGGAGCTGTTACTAATCTATCGCAGGTAGATACTTTAACAACTGCACAAGCTTCTCAACTAAGCTTCCAGCCTTCATCAGCATTTGCAGGTACCATATTTACTTATACAGCTACAGACAATGTAGGACTTATTGATGTAACACCTGCGGTATATAACATTCCTCTATCTAATTTTGGAAGCCTCAATCCGTTGCCCGTTGCATTATTATCTTTTACCGGTAATAAGGTAGCCGCTGATAACATTCTGTATTGGTCAACGAGTCAGGAGATAAATAGCAACCGTTTTGATATTGAACACAGCTTGAATGGGACTAATTATTTAAAAATAGGAATGGTTACAGCCAAAGGAAATACAAATGTCAGGTCTGATTATTTGTATAACGATAAAAACGTAGCCAATGGCATTCATTTTTACAGACTAAAAATAGTAGATAAGGATGGGCAGTTTACTTATAGCCAAACCATTAATATCAAAAGAGATGATAAAGCATATTCCATCAAAATAATGCCTAATCCATTTAAAGATAAAATATCAATAGATATTTATTTACTTCAAAATGACAGAACAATATTCATTCTTCAGGATTCTAAAGGCAGTATTATAAAAACATGGGAAATGTTGACTGTAAATGGTTTTAACCATATAGAACTAAATAATTTATCCACTCTTGGTTCCGGTATTTATAGATTGCTTATCCGGAACAATAATAGAGAACACAATATAAAACTTTACAAAGCCAATTAAATTTAAGATAGTGAATAAATGATATTGTATTTCTATAAATACAACTATACAATACTGCTAAAAAAATCCTATGAAAAAAATCTTCACGTTATTAGTTGCAACTTTAATGCTTTTTCTTTATGTGTCAGCACAGCAAAACATTGTCTCAAAAGATCCGATTGTTATTACCGGGTATCTTATAAAAACAACTTCTCCGGTAAAAAATTTTAAGAGAGACCAATTCACTATTGCTGATATAAAAGTGAGGGATGATGAGGGCATTATTGGCGAAAAAGATGAAATTGAAGAAATGCCTGGCTTACCTAAATATACAAACCGAAATTTTACAGGAGATGCAGCATTACAAAAACATTATCCCGGCATTAACAACAATAATACTTCAGCGCAAAGAAGAGTAACTACTAATTTTGATGGGATAGCTTACAACAATGCCGGCCCGGCCGATCCAACCATTGCAGCTGGTCCAAATCATATCATTCAAATGGTAAACGGACCATCAGGTGCAATGTTTTCAATCTATAATAAAAGCGGACTGCAACTTGTTGCTCCAACTTATCTTGATAATATTACAGGCAAAGGAGGAATAGGCGATCCGCTGGTTTTATATGACCAGATAGCCGACAGGTTTGTGATGACAGAATTTGTAAATAAAAATGAAACTGTTGATCAGGGGTTGTCTATTGCAATATCAAAAACCAACGACCCCACAGGCCAATGGTATATTTATTTTTTTAGCACAGGAACTACGTTGCCGGATTATCCAAAATTTTCAGTTTGGTCTGATGCTTATTATGCTAAAACAAATGATTTCAACAGCACAAATAACTATATCGGATCAAGTGTTTATGCTTTTGACAAAAATAAAATGCTTGCAGGCAATGCCACAGCTACCCTACAAAAATTTAATATTGGCGCAGGTTACAGAGATTTTTCAACCAACCCTGTACAACTTCAGGGAAACAGACTTCCTCCCGCAGGAACCGGTGGCCTGATAGCTTATTTACAACATAGTTCATGGACAGGGAGCATAACCGATAGCATAGGACTGCTGGAGTGCAAAGTTGATTTTATTAGTCCTGCAAATTCAAAAATCATTAATAATGCATCACTGGCTGCCGTACCTTACCAGACAACTGTTTGTTCTGCATCCCGTTCACAATGTATTTCGCAACCGGGATCAACGGTAATGCTCGAAGCATTAGATCAACGGGTAATGAACCAACCCATCTATCGTAATTTTGGCAACTATGAAGGAATAGTATTTTCAAGTACAGTTGATAAAGGTGGCAACATTTCAAGTTTGAGATGGTACGAACTAACCAAAACAGCAACTAATTGGAGTATCTATCAGCAAAGTACTTACTCGCCCGATGATGTTCATCGTTTTATACCTTCCATTTGTTATGATGCCAATGGCGGAATTGGGATGGCATATAATGCTGCAAGCACCAATGTTTATCCGGGAATTAGATACACCGGAAGAAAACAATGCGATAGTATTAATATGATGACGTATGCAGAAAATTCATTGATAGATGGAACAGCTTCAAATAAATCCAGTAGGTATGGTGATTATAACCACTTGGTTTGCGATCCTGATGGTGTAACTTTTTGGTTTACCGGAATGTATAATTCCGGCATTAACTGGAGTACAAGGATTTCTTCATTCACACTTGATACCTGTTCTGTAGGATGTGGAAATGCAACCTCTTTAAATGCAACTGCCATTACTTCAACTTCTGCAACACTCTCATGGGTTGGGGTGCCCAATGCACTTAATTATACAGTAGACTATAAAGCAACTACTTCCGCAACATGGATAAATGCTGCAACTGCTGTAACAGTAAATTCTGTTAACCTCAGTGCGTTATCTTCGGCAACTACTTACGACTGGCGGGTAAAAATAAACTGCCTTGTAGGAACAAGTATTGTAGCAGTACAATTTACAACGCTTCCTACATGCAATCCTGCAACCGGTTTATCATCTTCAAATATTACTACAACTTCTGCAACTGTAAGCTGGGCAAATGTTTCAGGTGCAACAGGGTACAATGTAGATTATAAATCTACAACCTCTGCCGTATGGACAAATGCGGGATCTACAACGGCACTTACAATAAATTTATCTGCTTTAATCCCAGGCACTATTTATGAGTGCAGAGTTATGACAAATTGTGTTGGGAATTCAAGTGTTTACAGTTCTGTATCCTTTACAACATCGCAACCATGCGATGCACCAACAGGACTTACATCATCGAATATTACATCAAGCGGAGCAAATGTTAGCTGGTTAGCAGTAAGCAATGCGAATAACTATTCAGTAGATTATAAGGCTGCCTCATCAACAACATGGACCAGCGCAACTGCATCTACAACATCTTTATCAGTTTACTTAAACTTGTTAGCAGGTACCGTTTATGATTGGAGAGTAAAAACAAATTGTACCGGTAATATCAGTGTTTACAGCATCGCACAGGTAACTACTTTATCAGCAATTTCATGCGGCACTCCTTCAAGTCTTGCTTCTTCGGCAATTACTACAAACAGCGCAACAGTAACCTGGGGGTCTGTTTCAGGTGCAAGCACATATTCTGTCGATTATAAAACAAGCACATCAACAGCATGGATAAACTTAGTGAATAGTAACACTACACGTTCAGTTAATATTACCGGTTTAAGTGAAGGAAAAGTCTATAACTGGAGAGTACGATCTGTATGCTCTGCAGGCGCAGGAGCTTATGCTACTGCACAATTCACTACATTAATAACTTGTAATGCACCCACGGCACTTTCATCAACAGATATTACCGTTAGCGAAGCAACCGTAAGCTGGGCAACGGTTTCAGGTGCTGCCAATTATAGTGTGGATTATAAAACTTCAGCAGTAACCACATGGACAAACGCAATAACTTCTACTACAGCTACAACGTATAAATTAACCGCTCTTACAGCTTCAACAATTTATAACTGGAGAGTAAAAACAAATTGCTCCGGAAATGCAAGCGGATATAGTTCCTCACAATTCACTACATCTGCGCCTTGTCCGGATGTTTTAGAGCCAAATAATTCATTAACAGCGGCAGCACCCATAACAACAGGAACTGATGTGGTTGCCAAGATAGCATCCAGCACTGATCTCGATTTTTATTCATTCAATAATTCTGCAAGTCAAAATAATATCAAAATCACATTAACAAACCTGCCTGCTAATTATGATATGAAGTTGTATAATCCGGCGGGTACCGCTGTTGCTACTGCCGCACTAACAGGCACTGCAAATGAAACCATAAATTATAATACTACTGTGGTAGGAACATATAAAGTTGTAGTGTACGGTTACAATAAAGTCTCCAGCACCACTAAATGCTATGCATTAAAAGTTATTACCGGCTCAGCAAGCTTTGCCCCGGAAATTTATGGGTTGCAACTTGATGTACAAAACAATTTTCACATTTACCCTATACCAGCATCTAAAAATGTTTCTATAATATTTGCAGAAAACCTTAAATCAATTGGTGAACTTTCTGTAGCTAATCCATCAGGTAAAACGCTTATCAGTAAAAAGATAAGCGTAAATGAAGGCATAAACTATTATGAGCTTGATGTAAGTAAATTACCTAATGGTGTTTATTTTATCAGAATTGCAAATTCAGCAAAAGTGAGAACTCAAAAACTTGTTATTGTAAAATAAAATTTTTTGCCAGTTGCTCAGATGGATAGATTTTTTCTTTTTGATAAAAGCTATTACAATTTTATTTCTTCATCACTTTTATCATAAAAATGAAATTCGGTAAGATGGTAATTGCTGTTAGATTTTAAACTGATCTTTTGTTTATACTTCCAACTAAGTTTCATTCTTTTTGATGGGAAACCTTTTGTTAGGTAAGCGAAAACGATAGGATGAACTTCTACTGTTAAGCCTTTATGCTTTTGCATTATTAAATAGCTCAGATTTTTTTCAATCTCATCTTCTAAAATTAAAGTTGAAGAAATCTTTCCTGACCCTGAGCAACTTGGGCAAACTTCTAAAGTATTTATATTCATTTCCGGCTTCATGCGCTGCCGGGTAATTTGCATTAATCCAAATTTTGTTATGGGCAACACAGCATGTTTGGCTCGGTCACTTTTCATAAAGATCTCCATCTGTTCAACAAGTTTTTTCCTGTTGTCCATCAATTTCATGTCAATAAAATCCACCACAATTATTCCGCCGATATCCCGTAATCGTAATTGGCGTGCTATCTCTGCGGCCGCTTCCAGATTGGTTTCCAGAGCATTTTGTTCCTGGTTATTGCCCACGCTTTTGTAACCGCTGTTTACATCAATTACATGCAAGGCTTCAGTATGCTCAACAATTAAATAAGCGCCGCTGGGTAAATTAATTGTTTTACCAAAAGATGCTTT
>JBKJLG010000035.1:0-4004 GCA_046596995.1 Chitinophagaceae bacterium | reverse complement strand
AAGAAATTCGTGGATGAAGCTTTTGAATTTTTCAATAAATTATCTGACGACAGAGTAGAGCATAGACCTTGTGCATATAATCAATGGAAGAATTTAAATTATCGCTGCATTACTTATAAGAAAAAATATGTTGTAGCTTATCTAAGTCAGGAAAATGAAATCATAATCTGCGATTTTGTATCATCCAAACTTTTAAAATAATAAAAGTATTGCTTTAGCCATTGTAGGTGGTACCCTTCTCTCGCAAGCCAAACCCACAACCCGTGAGCGCCGCCGTCTGGTCTCCGACCAACGGCATAACATTTATACACTGTCTATCTTGTCCATTACTTCCTTTTAATAATGTAAAAAAAAATAAAAACTGATTACCTTCAACCCCGTTGTTCAGAGACCAGACGGGGGCATTCGTAGCTATCTACAATTCGTTAACAATCCCAACTAAAATAACTTTTAGATAAATTAGTACAATGGAAAAAGACTTTCCTGTTTATGGCACACAATTCTTTACTGCAACAATTCATGAATGGCAGGATGCACTTGCTGATGACAGGAATAAAAATATAATAGTAGATAGCCTTAAGTTTTTAGTAACAGAAAAAAGAATTGAATTAAATGCATTTGTTATTATGAGCAATCACATTCATTTGATATGGCAACCTTTATTTGGTTGTACGTCATCAGCTGTCCAGGCATCTTTTATAAAATATACAGCGCAACAATTAAAACGTTCGCTAATGAAAAATGATGAAGAGAGTAATGCAAATTTCAAAGTAAATAAATATGATCGTGAATACCAGATTTGGAAAAGAGAACCATTAAGCATCGAACTTATTACTCCTTCTGTATTCAATCAAAAACTCGAATACATTCATTATAATCCGGTGATCGCAGGCTTATGTGAAAAGCCGGAAGATTATTATTATTCATCAGCAAGATTTTATTATGACGGAACAGATCAGTTTGGGATGCTAACACACTTTTCAGAGAACTAAATTCTAAAAAGTAATAAATACAATCGAAAAGAGAAAGAGGACAAATTCCAACTTTAAAATAAATCTGCATGAGTCCCACCCTGGCGCAAGTATACAGGGCAGGCTTATGGCGTGGCGTACTTGTGCCACATAATATCCTATAAACCTAAAGTAGCTAAACTTTAAATTCAAAAATCTTTTACAATGCACAAGTACGCTTACCGCACAAAAATCTATCCTGCATACTTGCGCCAGCGATTGAATGGTTGAAAGCTAAATAGATTATTATTTATTAGCCTTCGCCCCTCGCTATCCATAGTATCCCTCTCCACATTCGGCGTACCCCGCCCAACATTACGAACAATGAACTGTTTGATGGGAACACCTAACCAAGCAATAGGCAAAACCAGATACTTGAGCCATTATAGGATGAATATGCATATTAACGATACATATCTTGCCTAACTTTACATTTTAAATAAAGAAAAATATGATACGGTTAGAACTTCACCGCACTTCAGGAGATTATGGCTTTGAGATTAAGGACAGTATGAACCATTTATTACAAACTGATACTAGTAAAGAGGGTGGCGGTAATGACCGCGGTTTCCGTCCCATGCAATTGGTACTGGCGGCAGTGGGCAGTTGCAGCGCCATTGATATCGTTTCAATCTTAAAAAAACAAAGGCAATACCTAACCGATATTAGTATAGTTATTGAAGGCGAGAGAGAACTGGATGTTATTCCTTCTCTTTGGAAAAAGGTTGAATTACAATTTACATTAAAAGGCAACGTAGATGATGATAAAGCAAATCGTGCTGCTGAACTTTCTGTACAAAAATATTGTTCAGTTGCAGAGACACTACGTCGCTCAGGAACTGAAATAACCTGGACAGTGAATAATTTAAAGAGTGAGAAAATAAAATTATGAACAGAGAACTTCTTAATAACATTTTTGAAAAACAACAGCAAAAGGAGCAGATACCAGCTAACAATGTTATTGCTGATTGGGCATCAAAACTTATCTGCATATTATATCCTGAACTTTCTCAATGTACCTACTCCACAATAAATGCAATAGAAGCAGAATTAAATCAATTGAAGAAAGAACTGGTAAGCATAATGAATGCTACCAAAGCCTGTTATACTTGCAATAACGAAGAGATAAGTCAACTTTTTTTTAATGACCTTATGGAATTATACCGAATTTTAAATACAGATATTGAAGCAATTCATAATGCCGACCCGGCTGCCCATACTGAGTTTGAAGTGATACGGGCCTACCCGGGTTTTTATGCATTGTGTTTTTATCGCATTGCACATATGTTGCATACAATGGAAGTGCCGCTGCTGCCAAGAATTCTTACTGAATTTGCTCACAGCAAAACGGGGATCGATATTCATCCTGGAGCGATAATAGGTGACTATTTTATGATCGATCACGGAACAGGAATTGTAATCGGCGAAACATCAATTATTGGTAAATATGTAAAAATGTACCAGGGAGTAACGTTAGGTGCATTAAGCATAAATAAAAATATGGCAAAACAAAAGCGTCACCCTACTATACATGATGGAGTAGTAATTTATTCAGGCGCTACTATTTTAGGGGGTGATACTATTGTTGGAGAAGATTCTGTTATTGGGGGAAATGTATGGCTTACTCAATCAGTTGCCGCAGGTTCACTGGTCTATCACAATCCTGAGATAACAGTAGTTGAAGGAAAATTTAATAATAACATTTAATATATGGCTACAATTTTAGATGCAGTAGGTAACACGCCTTTGGTGGAAATAAAAAAACTGAATCCCAACTCTGATGTAAAAATTTACGCAAAGCTGGAAGGCAACAATCCAGGTGGTAGTGTAAAAGACCGCCCTGCATTAAATATGATCCGGAGTGCACTGGAGCGTGGAGATATTAATAGTAATACAAAATTAATGGAAGCCACCAGTGGCAATACAGGTATTGCAATGGCACTAATGGCAAATCTTTTTGATCTTAATATTGAACTGGTTATGCCTGTTACATCCACAAGAGAACGGGTACTTACTATGGAAGCTTTTGGAGCAAAAGTTACGTTGCTGGAAAATATGGAGGTATGCCGTGATTATGCTGATGAAAAAGGCGCCAGCGGCGAATATTATATTCTTAACCAGTTTGCAAACCCTGATAATTATTTAGCACATTATAAAACAACAGGCCCGGAAATATGGAGAGACACAGAACAAAGCATTACACATTTCGTAAGCTCCATGGGAACCACAGGAACCATCATGGGTTGCTCTTCTTATTTAAAAGAAAAAAATAATGCGATACAGATTATCGGTTGCCAGCCAACCGAAGAAGCTTCTATCCCTGGAATACGAAGATGGCCTAAAGAGTATGTTCCCAAGATTTTTGATGCGTCCAAAGTTGACAGGGTAATGGATATTTCACAGAAAGAAGCAGAAGAAACCACAAGGCAACTTGCAAAGAAAGAAGGAATCTTTGCTGGCATGAGCAGTGGCGGGGCGGCTTCCGCTGCATTCCGTTTAAGTAAAGAATTAAAAACCGGGATAATCGTTTTTATTGTTTGTGATCGTGGCGATAGATATTTAAGCTCAAATTTGTTTGGATAAAAAATAGAATTTCCAAGCCGGATCTTCCTTCACAAGCCAGGACAAGGCGGCAAAAAAATAAATAACGCCGTGTTCTTTCAATGCTAAAGCCACCACAAAGAGAGACAACTTAGAATAAGAGTTCTTATATATTTTTTATGAGAAGCGTTCCCAAGCTATCCTTATTAGTCTCAATAATAAAAGTATTGCTGTCCTTAGTTACTCCAAAGGATTGCCCTGCATACTTGCGCCAGCGTGGGTAACTAAGGACAGCGATACTTTTATTATTGAACATAATAAGGATAGCTTGGGAAGGCTTCTCATAAAATATATATAAGAACTCTTATACTAAGTTGTATCTCTTTGTGGTGGCTTTAGCATTGAAACAACACGGCGTTATTTTTTTTTTCCGTCGTGTCCCGCAACTCATCT
>JBKJLG010000360.1:0-5622 GCA_046596995.1 Chitinophagaceae bacterium | reverse complement strand
CTTTCAGAGTATAAATATCAAAGCAAGAAAAAATATGAAGCTGCACATACAACACATGCCAAAAAGGTATTCGAGGTATTTGGTTGAGAAGAAATGAGAAAAATGTATTTAGAAGAAACGGTTCAGAAGCAATATAAAAATATGGAAAGCTGTATGGTATGAATGAGGAACGTGGGGAATTAGATACAACGATTTTTAAACGACCGGGAGAGAAGGGGAAATTGTTTTGAACGTATAATACTATTGTAATTTAATTTAGAGTTCTATGTCTATAATTTCTTTTAGTGAATACAAAGATAAATTTGAAAAGTTGCTCACAGATACAATTATTTCTGAAACAGAATTTCAATGTTCTATTGAAGACTTAATATTTCAAGTTCCAATACAAGCAATAGAGTTGGGGCATACACCTTTTTTAATTAGAGCCTCCCTTCTTGAAAAAAACGAAATCTGTACAAACGTTTCTCGTTGCTCATATGTACCAGATTCAATTAAATATAAAATTCCATTGCAGCGGTGTAACTTAAAAGAACAACAAGTATTTTATGCAAGCATTCCTGGAGGTATGAAAAATTTTAGTGATGGTGCTCAACCTGCGTTAATGGAAACTCTGATGCAAAAAATTATTGATGATCCAACTTTTGACGCACGGGAAGTAGCAGCATCAAGATGGCAAATTAAAGAGCAGCCACTCTTTTGGTCTTTGCCACATTTTGCAGATTCAATAAAGAACAATGGAAATTTTAAATTTTTCTTTACGGAGTTCGATAATTTTTTGAAGGCGGATAGTACATCACAAGAGCATTATGTAAATTTTACAGAAAAACTAAATTATTTAAGTGAGTTATTTTGCAGAAATTATAATAAAGAAAGAACATACAAAGTAACTGCAACTTATTATAATCAAGTAATGAAGACCTTTGAGCCTTTCGAGAAACCTTATGATGCCTTAATATTTCCAAGTGCGAATACTAAAGGTGAGGGAATGAATATTGTTTTGACAAAAAATTATGTTGACAAAAATATTTATTGTGATATCGTAATACTATATAAAATCAACAGGAATCCAACTGATATTAAAAACATTCGATTTATTCCATATGCTCAAGCAACGCCAGATAAAGATGGAAACTTGGAATTTAAATCTTTAGACAAAAACTTTTTTAATTATGGCACAATCCAGCATTGAATGGACAGAAATGACGTGGAACCCAACTACAGGCTGCGACAAGGTTTCAGCCGGTTGTAAATTTTGTTATGCAGAAGTTATGACAAAACGTTTGCATGCTATGGGAATTTGAGAAATATAAAGATGGATTTAAAGTTCGGGTGCATGAAGATGCATTATCAATTCCTTACACATGGAAGAAATCAAAAGTAGTTTTTGTGAATTCTATGAGTGATCTGTTTCATCCGGAAGTCCCTTTGGAATTTATAAAAAAGGTTTTTGAAGTAATGAACAATACGCCGCAACACACTTATCAAGTTCTAACAAAAAGATATGAGCGATTAAAAGAATTACATCATTTATTAAACTGGACAAATAATATCTGGATGGGTGTTTCTGTAGAGAATGAAAAAGTAAAAAACAGAATTGATGATTTGCGAAATACGAATGCTAAAATAAAATTTCTTTCGTGTGAACCATTGATTGGTCCTCTGGAAAACATGAATTTAGAAAATATTAATTGGGTAATAGTTGGCGGCGAAAGCGGCAGGAAGTCAAGACCAATGGAAGAGTTATGGATTTGGGATATTAAAGATCAATGCCGGGAACAGGAAGTTGCGTTTTTCTTTAAACAATGGGGGGGAGTAAATAAAAAGAAAACAGGAAGAGAATTAGCAGGAATGACTTACAATGAAATGCCGTATAAAGTTGCGTGAATAATAATTGCATAAAGGTGTCTCGCTTGGTCTTTTTTTTTGCTTTTAATCCTCCATATCAAAACTTAGGATGGATGGATAATGCATTCGTATTTTTTATAGTTTGTGCTTTATAGTTTCTATTTTTACTGCCATTAAAATTGTTAGATGCAAACTGTGGCAGACGATATTAAAAAAGTCTTTCTTTCTTATAAAAATACACCCGTATCCGCAATTGAAAAGTTACCTCAATCCGGTGGAGACAGAGCATACTTTCGCATCACTACAGATGAGGGTTCTTTTATCGCAACCTTTAACGAGAATGTAAAAGAGAATAAAACATTTCTTCAATTTTCCGATCACTTTAAAAAAATTAATTCTCCGGTTCCTGAGATTTTTAAAGTTAATAAAGAGAAAACAATATATATTCAGCAGGATCTGGGGGATGATTCCTTACTTTCTAAACTTGAACTGCATGGCACCACGCCGTATATGTACAATCTTTTTCAAAAAAGTTTAAAAAAATTGGCTGTTCTACAAATCATTGGACATAAGGATCTTGATTACAACTGGTGCATAACTTCAAAAGAATTTGGGAAACAGGCTATCATTAGTGATCTGCTATATTTTAAATATTATTTTCTTGACACGTTAAAAATTGCTTACGATAAAGAAAGCCTGATAGATGATTTTGAAGCATTGGGAAACTATCTCTCAAGAGTAGAGCATAAGTATTTTATGTTTCGTGATTTTCAGAGCCGCAATGTAATGGTAAAAAATAAAGATGTTTTTTTTATAGATTACCAGGGCGGTATGCAGGGCGCTTTGCAATATGATGTTGCTTCACTTTTATGGCAGGCAAAAGCTGATTTACCTGATGACTGGAAAACCGGTTTGCTGGTATATTATATGGATTGCGTGGAGGAGATTTTGCCGGATCCGCTTGATAGAAGCCGTTTTGTAAGTCAATACAACGGGTATGTTTTAATAAGATTGCTGCAGGTTTTGGGCGCTTATGGCTTTAGAGGATTGTTTGAGAGAAAGGCACACTTTTTAACAAGTATTCCTCTGGCATTAAAAAATATGCAATGGTTTTTAGAAAATAAAAAAACAGGAATTGTTTTACCAGAGTTTGAACGGGTTCTTAATTTAATTACCGAAGATAAAATTATACATCGCTTTGTGCCTGTGCAGGCAACTGACTCCACTCCTTTGCTGGTAAAGGTTAAAAGCTTTTCTTACAAAAAAGGCGGCATACCTAATGATGATACACCCAACGGCGGCGGCTTTGTATTTGATTGCCGTGGCTTATTAAACCCCGGAAGATTTGAAGAATATAAAACAGTTAATGGAAGAAATAAAAGTGTAAAAGATTTTTTAGAGCAGCAAACTCTAATGCCCGATTTTTTGAATAATGTGTACAATATAATTGACATAGCGGTTGAAGATTATATAAAAAGAGGGTTTGAATCATTAATGATAAGTTTTGGCTGCACCGGCGGTTGCCACCGCAGTGTGTATGCTGCAGATGCAGTGGCACGGCACCTTCGCAATAAATTTAATGTAAATGTTCACTTGAATCACATTGAACAAAATATCAATGAATACAATCCTAAAATTAACCATTGATGAAAGCGATGATATTGGCTGCCGGTTTAGGCACCCGGCTTAAACCCTTTACTGATAAGCATCCCAAGGCATTAGCAGTTGTAAATAAAAAAGCTTTATTGCAGAGAAATATTGAATACCTGGCTTCTCATGGTATTACGGATGTTATTGTAAACGTTCATCATTTTGCTGATCAAATTGTTGATCTGTTAAAAAATAATAATGGCTTTGGAAGTAACATAACCATATCTGATGAAACAAATGAAGTACTGGAAACGGGCGGCGGACTAATGAAAGCAAAATATTTTTTTAAAGATGATCAGCCGTTTGTTTTATTAAATGTTGATATTCTTACTAACATGAATATTGATATAATGATTGAAAAACATAACTCATCAAAAGCTTTAGCATCATTATGTGTATCACAAAGAAGAACTTCACGGTATTTTCTTTTTAATGAAGAAGATAATTTATGCGGCTGGAGAAACGTAAATGCAAAGATGGAAACTATCGTAAAACCTGCAAGCACTTACTTTGAAAAAGCCTTCTGGGGCATTCATATTATCTCCCCACAAATTTTTGATCTTATTAAAAAAGAAGGGAAATTTTCTATCGTTGATGCATATATGGACTTGTGTAAAACCAATATCATTAAAGCTTATAACGATATTGATTCAAAATTTATTGATGTAGGCAAACCTGAAAGTATTGCCAAAGCAGAAGAAATGTTTATTTGATCAATTACTTTTTCTTATCAAATAACTCACTCTTCATTACAACTTTTACCTTGGTAGTTGTTTTTAAAGTTTTACTCACTACTTCATACGGACCTGTAATTATTTCATCACCTTCTTTCAGCCCGGCAAGTATCTCAATATAATTTATATCCTGAATATCTGTTCTCACTTTCACTTTCTTAACTGATCCGTCTTTTTGTAAAACAAAAACAACTTCTTCTAATTCATCAGCATTCGTATTTTTTTCTTCTGTGTTTTTATCATTTTTATCTGCAACATCATTTTTGGTTTCAGTACTGTCACTTGCATCTCTTGTGGTTACAGCATTTATGGGCACTGATAATCGGTTCTCATGTGTTTTAGTTTGTATATCCGCACTGGCACTCATCCCTGGGCGAAAAGGAAAACTTTTAGGCTTGGCAGGATCAAGCAAATCCTGGTAAGATTCGGGTAACAAGCGTATATAAACTTTGTAATTGGTAACATCTGTTCCGGTTAGTCCAGTAACAGAAGCCGCTCCATTATTGCTGCTGGCAATCTGCGTAACAATGCCTTTAAATTTTCTGTTGTTGTAAGCATCAACTTCCACCAATGCGCTGTCTCCCAAATGTACTTTGGGTATATCGTTTTCACCAACATCCACTCTCACTTCAATTTTTCTCAAGTCAGCAATACGCATCATTTCTGTGCCAGCCATCATAGAGCTTCCAACAACCCTCTCCCCTTTTTTTACATTTAATAAACTCACCACACCTTCCATTGGCGAAACCAAAGTTGCCCGGCTAATGTCTTTATTTGCTTTTGCCAAACCTGCCCTAGCACTTTGCACACCAGCCTGGCTACCACGAATGCTTTGCTTGGCTGCATTGTAATTTGCCTGTGCAGATTTTAAGGCCGCCTCGGCTGTGTTAAATTCACTTTTAGAAATTACTTTATCATCAAATAATTCCTTTTGCATATCGTAAGCTTTTTTTGCCTGGTCAAATTGTGCTTTGGTGGCTTCTATTGAAGCTGAAACATTGCCTAGTTGGGCCTGTTGCTGATTTACTACTGCAGATGCCTGGTCTCTTTGTGTGGCATAAATATCTGCATAAATACGTGCAAGCACTTGCCCTTTTTTAACACTGTCGCCTTCTGCAATGTATAACTCCACAATCTCTCCTGAAATATCAGGACTTAACTTCACTTCCACTTCAGGATAAATTTTACCGCTGGCATTTACTGTTTCGACAATAGTTCTTTTCGTTACTTTTTCTGTAGTAACCTTTACTGTTTTATCCTTACCAATTACGCCTGTTTTTTTCAAAATAAAAAACAGCACTATCAATCCCAATAAAGAAAAGAGAATCCATTTTAGTTTTTTGCTCATCTTATTATTTCAATATTTTAATAAAAATTATTTTGGTACCGGCAT
>JBKJLG010000310.1:0-4392 GCA_046596995.1 Chitinophagaceae bacterium | reverse complement strand
GAACCCTTTAATACTTCCATGGCAAGTAAGCCGGTATTATTTCGCTGGTCATCAGTTATTCCCAACCCTAGCGAGCCGGTTACTTACCGGTTAAAAGTATGGCAGGTATCGCAAGGGCAAACGCCCACACAGTCCATCAATATCAATCAGCCACTGGTAACTAAAGATGTAACGAATGTTAACCAAACACTGGTAATTAATTTAATTGACGCATCCTGCATTGCACCATCATCGTGCAAATTTGTATGGCAGGTACAGGCATTGGGTGCTAACAATAAAACATTTGGTGCAAATAATGGTAAGAGTGATATAACCACATTTATAACGGGGGGCGAAACGAATACTTCACCGCCTATTACCACAACTACCTGCTCTTCCACTTCCACAAAAACCTATGCAATTGGTGATGAAATATTTTTATCAGATGATTTTAAAATGAAGTTTACGGCAGTGCCGACAGGAACAAATGATTCACTAACCGGTGTTGGCATAGTTAGGGTAAAATGGCTTGGAATATTCAATGTAAAATTTAAGGGCATAAAAATTAATGCACAGGATAAATTATGCAGTGGCGACATTTATACAAACTCCGATTCTAACCTGGTTTATCCAACACAGTTTCTTGTAAATGCGTTAAACGTAAATCAGGCAGGTGCATGGACTACTACTAAAATAAAAAACATTGCGGGCTCTATAAAAGCAAAAAAACTGGTGAAAGCAGCTAACATGGTTGACAGCCTTTTAACTTCAGTGCCCATTAACATGCCAGTAGGTTATTTTAAAAGTGATGATACAACAACTTCTATTGGTTTTACAGAAATGATTTTTCGACCGGATTATGCGGAGTTTGAAGTAATAGCTTCATTAAATACGGAGAACATTTTCAAAAGTGTAAACTCTCTGTATGGAACTGATGCCATTGCATTACACGGCGTTGGCATTAAGTTTAAAAGCACGGGGCTTAGCGGCATCGTGGGTTCCATTAAATTATTAGAACCCCTTATTGTTTCTTACAACAATACGGGCACCGAAAATTTAAAGCTCACATTTAATAAAGAAGAAAGCGGACATATAGGCAATGGCGTTGTGTTTAGTGCAGTAAACAATGAGTTTTGGAAATATAATTTCGATGTAGATGTTGATCTTCCTAAAGAATGGCTGATACCGGTTGATACTGCCAAAACAAATGTGAGCATGAATTTTCAGATGGCAATTTCGCAATGGAATGATTTTCTTTTGGAAGGAAGTTTGCCAGCCTGCATCATTCCAAATTCTAATGGAGTTGGACTTCGGGCAGGAGTGATAGCTTATGACCATTCTTATATTTCAAATCCATCCAACATGGTGTTTCCCACAGGGTATGCAGGAAATACCAATGCTTTCTTTTCAGGATTTTATATGAAGGATTTTAAACTGACGCTACCAGATCAGTTAAGAAGCTATGCCGACACTTCTAAAAATATCGAGGTTATTGCACAAAATCTTATAATTGATGAATATGGTGTTAGTGGAAAAATTCTCGCTAATAATGTTTTAACTTATCCTAAAGCAAACATTGGAAACTTAGGCGCAAGCATAGATACCGTAAGTATTAGCATAGCAAACAGTGTATTAACAGAAGCTAAGATGCTGGGCAAAATTACATTGCCAATGAGTTCTTCAGATGATAACAGCAGCGCTATAAATTATTCTGCATTATTTATTCCCGGCAATAGTTCATCAACAAATCCACAGGCATCTTCAATAACATTTGCATTAAAGCCCGGTAACGATATCACATCAAAATTTTTAGGTGATGGTAAAGTTCAGATTGACCAGACATCAACATTGAATCTTACTCTAACAAAAAATGCAGATAAAAAACGGGAGGTATTATTTAATATTGACCTGAATGGAAAGGTTTATTATCCTACAGGAAAGATAATTGACCCCGGAAGTTCTATTCCGCTTGACCTTGACTTATCCTGCAACTTTGAGCATCTTGGTATGTTTTATAAAAAAACCACAAAAGATACTTTCAGCTTTATCGTAGGTCATTGGTCATTCGCAAGTCCGCAAAAAAAGCTTTCCGGGTTTGCTTTCACCATTACTAATGTGGTACCCAAGATAGACCCCATTGGTGCCGGCGCAGAAAAGCAATATTTATTTAAAGGAGGAATTGAATTTGTTGCAAAAATAAATATAGGAAGTGAAAATTCGAATGTGGCTATCAGTGGCGATACAAAGATTGCATTAACGGGCGCTATTGAATCTTCTTTGTATACACCTCCTTCATCAACATCTGCAAATAATACTACTCCTAATTTAAATGTACTAACCTCACAAGTTCAAACACAAAACGTTATTAAAAACAGTACTAACCCTAATGTTATTGCTGCAAGTGCAAAAGAAGATTATGGCTTTCTTACCCAACTCAAACCAAAATATCTCGGAGTAGAAGTTAAAAGTATTCATATTGATGTAACTACTGCTGCGGTAAAAATAAAAGGCAGTGTAGAATTTTATAAGAAAGACCCAAAATATGGTAACGGATTTAAAGGAGAACTACAGGCAAAGTTTACAACGCTGAGTTTAGCCATACAGGCAGGCGCAATATTTGGAAATACGAAATACATTCCGGGCAATACAGGCAACGGGTTTAAATACTGGATGGTTGAAGCACAGGTAAATTTACCGCCTCCCGGAATTGTATTCATGACCGGTATTGCTTTCAGGGGATTTGGTGCAGGGGTTTACAGCCGTATGAATATGACACTACCTGCAACTTTTAATCCTACAACCGCCGCCGCCAGTACTTTTGGCGGAGCGGTGTTCAGTCCCGATGTTACCGTTAAAATGGGTTTTAAAGTAAAGGCGATAATTGCCACAACACCTAAAGAAGAAACATTTAATGGCAGTGTGGCATTGGGTGCAGAATTTAATTCAAGCGGTGGAATGAACTTCATACAGTTTGATGGATTGTTTAATTGCGGCGCTAAGATTGGTGAAGAAGCGCAGGCATTTGCAAATGGAAGCGTTAATGTTAAGTATGATTTCCCAAATAAAATATTCAGCATGAACTCGTTGCTTAGTATTAATAAAGATCCCATTTCTACTCCATACCCAATTGCCACAAGGTTATACATTGATAGCAAAAACAACAAGTGGTATTTTAAAAGTGGTGTACCGGATATGCCAATGACCGTATCTGTATTTGGCGTCAATATACAATCGTACCTTATGTTTGGCAACGACTTAGGGAACGATATTCCTAAAGGATTTATGAAAGAAACGAGGGATGGATTTGCAAGCATTGGTTATTCACTGCCACCATTTACTGAAACGGCTACAGGAGATAATAAATATCAATCTGCAAAAGGCGTTGCTTTTGGGTTAGGAATAAATTATAAAAATTCCGATCCATTTAATGTCGTTGAATATCATGGTTCAATCTGTGATTGTCGTAGATACCTTGATATAACTTATTTAATTGCTGCCGGTGGAGAAATTGATGCCTCGCTTTTGCAATATGCAAATTGTACCGGCTTTGGCAAGGGTTGGCGTGCAAAGATGAGCATGGCGATGTATGCAGGAGCTATTATAAATTACAGTTATAGCTTTCCTACTCCTGTAAATAGTGGTTCAGGAGAACTTGCCAGGGTTACTGCAAGCGTGTATGCTACAGCAGAATTTCCAAATCCGACGTATTTCGAAGGGCAGCTTGACGGCGATTTTTCTATAGCAGGTTATGGTGTTGGTTTTCATAAGCATTTTGTAAACGGCAATCAATGTGCAGGTTCTGAGATAACACCTGCGGGTAATCAAAATGTTTACCAGCAACAGAACGCAGCCGATTCTTTAAACTATGTTTTAATTAAAAGTATTTTTTCTCCCGGCACCGGCAATGTATCAAGAACAACAGAGTTTTCTGTGTTGTTGAATTATCCCTATAATGAAGCTTTCGACCTGGACGAGCAGCAATCTTCCGGTCAGATTAATGTAAGAACATTTAGAGCATCTTACACAGCTAATTTAACACAAGATTCAATTAGTACAACACCGAACCCCCTTACTGCAACACAGGTAATTTCATCTAATAAAGTTCCGGTATCCACAACAACGAATACAAATACAACCGTTGCAAAAAATCAGGGTAAGGTCACTACAACAACCAATTCCCCGCAAACAAATGATTTAGAACTTATAGATGCAGGATTTGATGTACTGGGTGCAAAAAAATACACCCTGGCCAAGCTGAGTATTATGAATTATAAAGCTTTAAAAGCTAATACAAGTTATCATCTAAAAATAACAGGAAAGTTAGAAGAGAAAGTTGGTAATGCCTGGCAGCCGGTTAAAAATAAAGTGAGCAATGTTGCCATTGTACAAATTAAGCATTTGTATTTTAAAACA
>JBKJLG010000273.1:0-6386 GCA_046596995.1 Chitinophagaceae bacterium | reverse complement strand
CAACGCATAATTATACAATGCTGTATTTACAAAGGTTCTTCCTAAAAAATGCACCTGCCCGTTAAAGGGCTCTGCTTTTGTCATCTCGGTATAATACACAGGAAAAAAAGTAGTAGTTATTACAAGATTATATACGGAGTTGGCCCAATCGTACATTGCCCAGCCGTTAATCACTTTTTTTGAAGCAGTTTGCATGGTTACATATAATAAGTTTTCAAGATACTAAAGAGTAATAAGAAATATTATGCCCAGCCCCATTGATTAAAAAGATAGTAGAGAATTAGTTGAAGTATATATGTAAATATCTCAATCATTATAAAAAGGATCACAACAAAAACTATAGTGATAAATAAACCACGTTTTGTTTTTCTCTGGTAAAACCAATCATAAAATGCATAAGGGTAATAAACGAGGATAAATATAAGATAAGAGATTTCCAATATATTAATTCCGGATGTTCCATTTAAAAGATAATAAAGCGGGAATAATATGACCTTATAAATAGAAACTTCTGCAATAATAAACGCATTGGCTACAAGGTGTTCCCCATATGTAAAATTTCGTTTACGATATAGCAGCCACGTAGTAAGGGCAATTAAGGGAAATTGAAATAATAAAATTACCGAGTTCCACTGTAGGCCAAACTCATCAAAACCGGATTGCTTTTGTCCGTTATTAATATCAAATTTTACAAAAAGAAAAGTGTATAAACCTCCGATAAATAAAATAAATTTTAGGGGCTTGTAATGTTTTGCCCTGTCACCTCCAAAATATTGCCGGATCTCAGTGCCTGGGCGGGTTAAAAAGGTACGAGCAGTATAAAATAAACCTCTTTCCATATCAAAAAAAACATCTGGTATGCTTTGTAGCAGGCGTGCAAAAGTTATTCTTTTAGGGTAGAGGGTTTCTCCGCAATGCATACATACTTCCCCGCCACTTTCTCTTTTGCAGGCGGGGCACTCTGTAATCACAATGGTCAGGTCTTTACTTTCCTCTTCTGCTTTTTTCCCAAAGAATTTTATTTGCATAGGTTCTAATAAGGCACCGTTACCAAAATACTGGGATTTCTATTTATTTGTCATCATCAGTTTGATCAGTATCAGTATTATTTTGAGGTGGTTGTTGTGTTTTCGTTTGTTGAGTAAAGCCCAGGCTTTTAATTTCATCCATATGGGTGTCATAAAGACTTACTGTCATTTTTTTGCCATTAAAAATAGTTTCTGATAAAGAAGAAGAGATAAGCATAAAACCATTTTCTTCCTTTGCAGCAATTTTGTCTTTATCTACCACATAAGCAATCTTTAAATTATCTTTTTCTTTATCAGCCGATATCTGAACATCAAATTCATTGTCAGGCTTAAATAAACCTATCTGTGTAAAAAAATCTCCCACTTTTTTAGCATCGTCTTTAGTTACACCATCGCCTTTATAATATACGTGGTGATTTTTATCAACATCATAAATTTTGCCATCTGGTTTTGCAAAATAATTATAGGCATAATAGCTAAGTGCAATAACAGCAACAATAATACTCAGTATTCGTAATGGTTTCATGTTAATGTAGTTTTGGATTAATTAATAGCAGTTTGAAGAATAAATGTAAAAAAAGAAATCTGATTTCCAATTGTTATTTTATAAAGCCTGAATAGATGAGGATAAGTAGAATAGTCCCCACAACAATGCGATAAACGCCCCAAATCTTAAAGCCATATCTTTTTAAAAAATTTATAAAGAATTTAATTGCCAATAAAGCCACAATAAATGCTACAACATTGCCAATACCTAAAAGCTTTATTTCATCTGCAGTAAAGGCGCCATTTTCTTTTGTGTATTTGTACAATTTGTAAACAGTGGCAGCTAACATAGTAGGCACGGCTAAAAAAAAAGAAAATTCTGCAGCAGCGCTGCGTGTTAGCTTTTGCTGCATACCGCCGATTATTGAAGCTGCACTTCTGCTTACCCCGGGTATCATGGCAATGCATTGCCAAATGCCAATGACTAAAGCACTGCTGTAGGTAACCTGCTTTTCAGCCCTTATTTTTTGATTTTTAAAAAGACTATCAATAAATAATAAAATAATGCCACCCGCAAGCATTGTTATAGCAACCGTTAAAGAACTATCGAGCAAGGCATCAATTTTTTTTGAGAATAAAAAACCAATTAGTAGTGCCGGTAATACCGCCACGGCAAGCTTTATGTAAAATTGCCATTGAGAGAAATTGAAAAATTTTTTCCAGTACAATACCACGACAGATAAAATAGCCCCCAATTGAATTGCCACCGTAAATACTTTGGTGAATGCATCATCGGGCATGTTCAATAATTTTTCCGCAATTATCATGTGCCCCGTAGATGAGATGGGAATAAATTCTGTAATGCCTTCAACAATAGCAATAATGATGGATTGTACGCTTGTCATGTTTTTATTTGAGTGTGCAACATAAAAAAAGGCGATGAATAAATCATCGCCATAATATTTTTAATTTAAAAATTTTATTTAGGCTTTTTCATTATAGCAAAAATTTCAAGTATCAATCCGGCAATAATTAATATGGGCGCTATAGTTATTCGTGTTGTGCTGTAAACATCCTTATCATTAAAAACATTTGGGTCGCTGCTTTTGCCACCAGCCATTAAAAAAAAGCCTATAGCCATAATAACCAGGCCTATCAGCATCCACTTATAATTTTCTCTGCCAAATAAAACGCTGGTATTTTTTTCTTTAACCTGTATTGTTGTTTTTGTAGGTTGAACTGCCATTGTAATCAATTGATTTGCTGCAAAAATAATATTAGTTACTTAATAAAGATCGTCGAGTTTCATTTTTAAATACTTTAAAACTGAGCGATGTGTACTGAAAAGTGTCATAAACAACCCCAGTATTATCATAGCTGAAAATAGCAAGAGCATGTTACTGTTATCGTGTAGTACTTTAAAATATGGTACCGATCTTTCTGCAATTGCCACAAAACCTATCATTAATGCAATCGAAATGCCGGATGCTATCAGTCCGTTTATAAGAGCACGCATGTCTAATGGCCTGGCAATAAACCACCTGGTTGCGCCAACCATTTGCATCGTTTTTATTAAAAAACGATTGCTGTACATTGCCAGTCGTATTGTATTATCTATAGAAATGATAACAAGTATTGAAAGTATTATGGCAATTACTAAAACCCAGATAGCAGCAGTTCTTACAAAATTACTTACATAAGCAACCGTTTCAGTAGGATATTGAAATTCTGAAATGGCTCCGTTAAAATTACTTTCAAGATAAGTGCCAAGGGTGGCAAGACTATCTTTTTGCATATAATCTGCCTTCACAAAAAAGTCTATGCTTTCGGGCAGCGGATTATTATCCAAAAACTTTTTCCAGGTTGTATCATTTACTGTATTCCATTTTTCCACAGCTTTTTCCCGTGTTACATATTCAACATTTTTGGCATAGGGCAAAGAGGCGATATATTTTTGTACGGTATCAATTTGTTTTTTATTAGCCGTTCTTTCTATCCACGCATGCACCTGAATACTTTCTTTAAAATACTCACCCGTTTTACGAATGTTCAAAAATATCCACCCTACAATACCAAATAAAAACAATACCAGCGCAACACCGATTATTGCATATATGTAAGATGGTTTACCCCGTTTTGCTGAAGCTTTTCCAAATTGAGCCATGAGAGTAGTTATGGATTTAGTGCTGAGTTTTTAACGAGCCGCAAAAATAATTGTTTTTACACAGGTTTAGTATTTTTGCCGCAGGTACAATTGTATGCTAATATATTTTAGTTAAGCAGTTATTGCTTTTTTGAGGAGTATGAATAACATTATTTTCACAAAAAAAGATTTGGTAGCCGGCATTTGTATTTCATAGCATCATCGTTGTGTCACTCACTTGTACCGCATACCAGCAGGCAACATTATGGAATATAAATTTAGAGAGATAGAAAAAAAGTGGCAGCAGCATTGGAAGGATTCTAAAGCTTACCAGGTAAGTAATGATTCCCCCAAGCCAAAATGTTATGTGCTCGATATGTTTCCTTATCCAAGTGGCGCAGGCTTACATGTTGGTCATCCATTAGGTTACATTGCCAGCGATATTTATGCAAGGTATAAACGGCTGAAAGGGTTTAATGTACTGCATCCCATGGGTTACGATAGTTTTGGTTTACCGGCAGAACAGTATGCGCTGGAAACCGGACAGCACCCTGCAGTTACAACAGAAAATAATATAAATACTTTTCGCAGCCAGTTAGATAATATTGGTTTTAGTTACGACTGGAGCCGTGAAGTACGCACCAGCGATCCTAAATATTACAAATGGACACAATGGCTTTTCCTGCAACTGTTCAACAGCTATTTCTGCAATACAGAAAAAAAAGCTTTGCCTATTTCCAAACTCATTGATAAATATTCCACCAAAGGATCAAAACATTTTACTGCTGAAGAATGGAACGCATACCCCGAAAAAGAGCAGCAGGATATTTTAATGAAAAGAAGGCTTGCATTTTTAGCTTACGGCGAAGTGAACTGGTGCGAAGCCTTAGGTACTGTTTTGGCAAATGATGAAGTAATAAATGGTGTAAGCGAACGGGGTGGTCATCCTGTTGTAAAAAAGAAAATGCGGCAATGGTATTTACGTATTACGGCTTACGCAGAAAGATTATTAGAAGGATTGGAGACTGTTGAGTTTTCCGATGCCATGAAGGAAATGCAAAAGAATTGGATAGGCAAAAGTGAAGGAGCAATTATCAGCTTCGGGCTTACAGCTAATGGCTCAAAGCTTGATGTTTTCACTACAAGACCCGACACAATCTTCGGTGTAGACTTTATGGTAATTGCTCCGGAGCATCAACTGGTTTCGCAAATTACCACGCCGGAACAAAAAGATGAGATCGAAAAATATCTTGAGTATGTAAAAAGCAGAAGTGAGAGAGAGAGGCTTGCCGAAGTAAAACAAATTACCGGGGCTTTTACCGGGGCTTATGCAACTAATCCATTGTCGCAAAAACAGGTACCGATATGGATTTCAGAATATGTATTGGCAGGCTATGGCACAGGAGCTATAATGGGCGTGCCTTGCGGCGATCAGCGTGATTTTAATTTTGCAAAGCATTTTAATATTCCCATCACAAATATTATTGGTGAATTTTATAATGGAGAAGAAGCAAATCCTACTAAAGAAGCCATTTTAACCAATTCGGCATACTTAAATGGCATGCTGATGACAGATGCTTTTGAGAATGTGTTGAACGAACTCGAAGATCTTGAATGTGGTAAAGTAAAAGTGAATTATAAAATGCGTGATGCAGGCTTTAGCCGACAGCGTTATTGGGGTGAGCCTTTTCCTATTATTTATAAAGATGGAATTGCATACGCTGTAGATGAAAAAGAATTGCCTGTTACATTACCACATGTTGAAAATTATAAACCAGGGCCGGAAGGCGAAGGCCCATTAGCCAACATACCTGATTGGGTTTCTTACTCCTCCCCTGATGGGGGAGGTTGGGAGGGGGCTCGGGAAACTAACACCATGCCCGGCTATGCCGGCTCTTCCTGGTATTTTTTACGCTATGCTGATCCACATAATGAAAATGTTTTTGCTGATAAAAAAGCAACCGATTACTGGAACCAGGTTGATGTATATGTAGGGGGAACCGAACATGCAGTTGGGCATTTATTGTACAGCCGCATGTGGACCAAAGTTTTATTTGATCTTGGATTAATTGGGTTTGATGAGCCTTTCAGGAAGCTGGTGAACCAGGGAATGATCCAGGGAAGCAGCAGGTTTGTTTACAGGCTGCATGGCAGTAACACTTTTGTATCTGCCGGACTAAAAGATAAAAATGAACATAAAACTCACGATGAGATACATGTTGATGTAAATATTGTAGATGGGGTAGAGCTGGATATTGATGCATTTAGAAAATGGAAAAATAGTGAATTTGCTGGTGCACAATTTATTTTGGAAGATGGAACTTATCTTGACGCTGCGACTCCCTTTTCCACTTGTGAAGAGGGGCAAGGGAAGAGGTATGTCTGTGGTGTTGAGATTGAAAAAATGTCCAAGTCAAAATACAACACGGTTAACCCTGATGTATTAATTGATAAATATGGCGCTGATACTTTCCGCATGTATGAAATGTTTTTAGGCCCTGTAGAAGCAAGCAAACCCTGGGATACCAAAGGCATTGAAGGGGTTCATCGTTTTTTAAAAAAATTGTGGAGGTTGTTTTATGATGAGCAGAAAGGAGCAATATGGACTACCAAGACTCCCTCTCTTTTGGAGAGGGCGGGGGGTGAGGTTTCTGATGCAGAATTGAAAGTGTTGCACAAAACCATTAAAAAAATTGAAGAAGACACAGAGCGTTTTTCTTACAACACTG
>JBKJLG010000164.1:0-14680 GCA_046596995.1 Chitinophagaceae bacterium | reverse complement strand
CACAAGGCTGTAGCCGGCTGTAGCTGTTTCGGTATTAAAACCAGTAAAGGGTTTATTTTGCTTAAATGTATTATCAAGCTCAACTTTTATAAAGCCGTTTTTAAAAAATTTACCTTTGGTTGCAAAGTCTGTTTTTATTTCATTTATCAATCTTGCAGCAGGTATAAAGGGAAGATTTTTGCTTCCATCCTGTTCAGTACCAAGTTGTCCTCTCACCCATGAAAATGTATTTTCAATATGCAGCCAATCTAATGGATGCGGATGAATATCTACATTAAATTCAGCGCCATATAAGGTTGCCTTGTCTTGCGCAAACTTAAATGCAAAGTATTGATCTGCTCCATTAACAATTATAGAATCCCCTCCGCTTTTTGCTCTAAGCTTTTGATAATATATAAAATTGCTCATGGCATTGTAAAAAATATTGGCATTAAAAGATACGTGCTCGCTGTTTATCTCCACGCCTGCATCAGTTTGAAAGCTTGTTTCTGATTTTAATTTTTTCTCCCCATATTCAAAACGGTTTGTACCCTCATGTGCGCCATTGCTGGCAAGCTCAGCAACGGTTGGCGCTCTAAACCCACGGGCTATATTAAATTTTAAGTTTACAGCCTTGCTTACTTCATAGGCAAGCCCTGCACTTCCGGAAACATTAGAAAAATTTCTGTTAAATGAAGAAAATTTTACACTGTTATTTTCTAAAAAAGCTTTGGATGATAGTGACCGGTTATCAAAGCGCAAACCACCACTAAGCGTAAGTTTATCAATTCTTTTTTGGGTGAATAAAAATGCGCCAATATCAAACAATGAATATTCAGGAATTAAAACTTCTTCCCCCTTATTTTTATTGGTTTGCTGCATTCCGTTTAAGCCAATGCTTGTTTTCCAATTATTGTGCTCCGAAAAATGGTACTGAATATTATAATTAAAAGTGTTGAGATCAAAGTATAAAGCTTTTTCATCAGGCGCTAAAATGTTTGAAAATTCCTGCCGCTGATTACGCTGATAACCCAATACAAGCGTCATTTTATTTTTACCTGCTTTAAAATTATTATCTGTTGCAATTTTAAAATGCTGAACTCTCTGCCGGGGAGTGAAGGGGTCGGTAGATTTAAAATCTGTCTCAGTGGCTGCAGTTTCATTTTGTACGCCATTATTGTTTACCTGCTTTAAAAAATTTTCGTTTACATCCCGTTCGCCTTCTACCAATCCTAAATTCTGATCAAACTTGCTTACATATAAATGAGTGTATCCCCAGTTTTTATTCATTCCAATATATCCTCCAAAATTTTTCTCATTAAACTTTGAATTAAAAACGTAACTATCATATTTGTTTTTATAATCTGCCGCAGCTTTGTATGTACCCGAAACGCCCCAAACAAATCCGTTTTTGTTACCACCCACATCTGTATGCACACTTCGCTGGTTGTTATTGGTTTGATAACCGGCAAAAAAATTACCTTTAGTTGTACCCTGCGGAGTAGTTTGAAAAGAGATAATATTTATCACACCTGCCAACGCATCGCTGCCATACATTAAAGAGGCTGGCCCTTTCAGCACTTCTACCCTGCTGGCATTAAGCTCATCAATTTCAATTCCATGCTCATCACCAAACTGTTGCCCTTCCTGCCTTATAGCATCGTTAATTACAATTACCCTGTTATTACCCAAACCACGAATAAATGGTTTTGATATAGATGCGCCTGTGGTAACCTGAGATACGCCTGGTAACCTGGTTAAATTATCTATGAGATTGGTTGCAACATTGTTAAATAGATTTTCTCTTTTAATAATATCAACGGGAACAGGAGTTCTTTTGGTAGAAGTAGCAGATGAAACGCCGGTTATGGTTACGGTCTCATTTTCTATAAGAGAAGATAATAATATAAAATCTCTCTGCAAGCTTTCACTAATATCAATAGTTTCCACGATAGAAGTAAAACCTATAAAACTAACTTCTATCAAATATTTTCCCGGAGAAATATTTCTTATGATATAATTTCCGTTTTCATCTGTTGTTGTTCCGGTTTTAAGATCTGGCAAATAAATACTTGCCAAATGCAGCGGTAGTCCACTTCCGCTGGCATTTATTTTCCCTGAAAGAGTGACTCTGGTATTTCTCTGGGCACTTTGCCCAAATAAATTTTTTATTGGGAAGAATAGTATAATAATAAGAATGAGTATGCAATTATTTTTCATTGATAAAAATTTAATTTATAGTAAAATAAAATACCGATGCTTTTTACAGCATCGCTAATAAATTAAACATTTACCGGAGGCCCCCGAAACTGTGAATAGATTCGTAAGGAGGAAGAGAAGGAAATATCTTTTAAAAGATAAGAAGAGAAGGAGGAAAATACCGGGAACGAAAAAATTTGTTGGGCATTTAAAAAAACCGGTTGTGCTACAAGATCGTTAACATTACAATTGTACCCCCATTTAGATAGCTGGTATGGCTTATCGGTTATTGGTTTTTTATCAATATGTGTGGCAAAAGCATCATGCAAAAACTTTTTAGGGGTTATGCCGGTAACAAAAATTAACAGTAAAAAACCGGTTACAAATTTTAATATGTATTGATGCTTAAACAATTTTACAGGCAGCAAATATAGTTACAATTTTAAAACCAACCGGCAGTTTCAGGCTAATTAATATTTTGATGTGCTGGAAACGGTATTAGTTTTGGATATATATTGCGGGAAACAATTTTAATAACATTTTAATTCATCTTTGGTGAACCTTAGTAGAAAAGAAAGTGCTTCAATGATTCAACCTTATTACCTTATTCTCAAAACAAGATGAAAATAGAATATAATAATTTATACACTCATTTTGTATTTACGACATTGCATCGCTTACCTCTTATTGCTGAAAAACATCGGGAAAGAATTGAAAAATATATTACCGGCATAGTAAACAATAACGATTCCCAACTATATGCCATCTATGCTAATCCCGAGCATATTCATTTTATAGCGTCCCGTTCTCCGGAATTATCCGAAGAAACGCTGGCTTCCATTGTTGCTGAGAGCTCTCAACAATTCATAAACCAAAATAAACTATGTGATAATCAATTTGCCTGGCAACAATCTGCTTCTGCATTTTCTGTATCGAAGTCGGATGGGGATAGAGTTTGTAAATACATACTTAACCAGAGGGAACATCATCGTAAAGTAAGTTTCTCAGAAGAGTATGAAGAATTTATTAAATTTTATCAAAAGACCTTACAACCTTCCAAAAAGCATCAGCCAAAATAAGGTAATAAGGTTACAACGTTTCTATTTGCCATTTTTCTACTAAGGGTAAAAGGCTTTCCGGTCGCAGCATGTGATAATATTTTGAATAATTAAAGTTGTAAATCCTTTCAAGCGCATCCAAATATTAATTAGCCCAGTTTCATTTATTACTGTATCTCAATTTTGTGTGATGTATATTTATAAGTCCTGATAATCTTAATAAATAAAACTATTAATATGCTTTCTACGCGGCATGAAATATTTATGGAAGTGGCAGAAAATCTTAGCTTTTCTAAAGCCAGCGAAATATTATTTATTAGTCAGCCTGCTATTAGCAAGCACATTAAAATATTAGAGTCATTTTATAAAACCACTCTTTTTGAAAGAAAAGGAAATACCATTCACTTAAGCCCTGGCGGCAAAGTATTGCACTCCAGATTAAAAGAAGCAAAGAAAATTCAAAACCAGCTTGAGTTTGAATTAAGCACTTTAGAGAATCAATTTAAAGCAAAAGGACAATTAAAATTAGGCGCAAGCACAACAGTTGCTTTATACATTATCCCAAAAATATTGTCAGCTTTTCATAAGAAATATCCTGAGGTAAAAATCAGCCTGCTCAACAGAAATACCGATACAATAGTGAAAGCTTTACACGACGGGGACATTGATATTGGTATTGTTGAAGGAAAGAAAAAGGTTTCTACAATATTATATACGCCATTTATGACAGATGAAGTGGTGGCTGTGTGCAGTGCTAAAAGCCCAATTGCCAAAAAGAAGAACATAACTATTCAGGATTTAAAAAATTATCCCATTGTATTAAGAGAACAGGGATCAGGAACATTGGCTGCGGTAAAATATCTTCTTGAAAAAAATGGAATAAAATTGTCTGAATTAAAAGTAAGCGTAAGGCTTGCAGGCACGGAAGCGCTCAAGAATTTTTTACGGGAAGATGATTGCCTGGGCTTTTTACCAAAGGGTTCCGTGTATAAAGAATTAAAGGAAGGTGACCTCACTTCAATAAAAATTGACAAGTTTCAAATCGTTCGTGATTTCTTTTTTATACAGCGGCATGGTGCTGATAACAATGAACTTAATAAAATATTTATTAAATTCTCAAAAATGAATTATAACCAATAGTTATGGGTTATAACCTTTTAGCATCAAATAAATTATAGCATTGTGGTAATTTTAATAGATGTTAACAATACTAAAGCCATCTACATTTGCTACAGCCATCAAATGCAGCCATTGTAAAACTGAATACTCCTTATCAGCTATAAATACTTTTTCCCAGTGTTGCCATGCCCCACTAGTAGTTGAATATGATACAACCATTCCTTTAGACAGATCTGAACTTTCACATAGAGAGAATAGCATGTGGCGATACTCAGAAATGTTACCGGTTGTAAAAGCAAAAAACATAGTATCGCTGGGTGAGGGGATGACGCCCATAATTTCGTTGCATAAACTGGGAGATAAATATGGTTTCTCATCTTTGTCAATGAAAGATGAATCGGTAAATCCCACACTGTCTTTTAAGGCGAGGGGGATAAGTGTTGCCGTTTCAAAAGCTAAAGAATTTAAAATAGATAATTGCATAATACCCACGGCAGGCAATGCTGGCGGGGCTTTAGCAGCCTATTGCGCCAAAGCAGATATTAAATGTACTGTTGTTATGCCCCGGCATACACCTGATATTTTTAAACAGGAATGCGATTTATATGGAGCTGAATTAATTTTGATTGATGGTTTAATAAATGATTGCGCAAAAAAAATTGGAGAACTAAATACGGATAATAAATATTTTGATGTATCCACATTAAAAGAGCCCTACAGGTTAGAAGGAAAAAAAACCATGGGCTATGAGATTGCTGAACAAAATAACTGGGAGTTGCCGGAAGTGATCATGTACCCGGCAGGTGGTGGCACAGGATTGATCGGAATTTGGAAAGCCTTTAAAGAAATGCAAGACCTTGGCTGGATCAGCGGACCTTTACCGAAAATGATTGCTGTACAATCAAGCAATTGTGCCCCGCTTTTACATGCCGTTAAAGATGTGGAAACCTGGAAAACCAGTTTTACCCCAAAGGCAACTATTGCCAATGGATTGGCGGTTCCTTATCCTTTTGGTATGAATATGATGCTGAAAGTTTTAAAAGAATCAGGAGGTACAGTGGTTACCGTCGATGAAAGTGAAATCATTGCCGGCATGAAAGAAATAGCAAGAACCGAAGGAATAATAATTGCACCCGAAGGGGCAGCCATTTGGAAAGCATTATTAAAATTAAGAGCAAACAAACAAATCGGGTTATCAGAAAAAATATTGTTGCTGAATACAGGGAGTGGTTATAAGTATCTTGACAATTTAAATTGATAACTCTTAAAAAACTATCTTCCTTTCATCATGGTACGCACCTGCTGGATAGATCCATTTTGCAATCTTGCATAATAAATACCTGCAGGCAAAGCTCCGCTATAAAATGGAACAGAATAATTGCCCGGCTGAGAATAAACCTGGTCAACAGGTGTTGCAATAACTCTTCCCATTGTATCCATAATTTGTATCAAAGTATGTCCCCCTGCCGTAGTAAATTTGATAGTGGTAGATGCAGAGAAGGGATTTGGCTCATTGGTAATTAAAGAAAGCCCGCTTGTATTTGGCGGAACCACTTTACAGTATGCACTGTTAACGAAGCCAATATTTTGAAAATTTTTAAGCATTATGGTTTGCAGATCACTGTTTTTTACACAAAGCCAGTTTTCCAGGAGCGATGCATACACACTTCTGAAATCGTATTGCATTGGAATATTATCATTGGCCGATGCATTGGTGGGTATTGCAGGGCTTGTACCCCAAACAGCATTGGTAACATTTTTGCCGAAGAGTATCATCGGTGCTGCAGATCCATGATCTGTACCCACGCTTGAATTACTTTTTATTCGTCTTCCAAATTCTGAAAAAGTCATACCTACCACTCTTTCTTCAACACCTAAATTTTTAAGGTCATCCTGAAATGCCTTTACAGCATCTGAAACATTCTTTAATAAATTAGCATGTGTACCGGTAGTTGTGTCAGCAGCATTTACCTGAAGTGAATGATTATCAAAGCCACCATAACTCACCATGTAGAGTCGGGTTTTTAATCCACCTTTTACCAAACGTGCAACAATTTTTAATTGATCTGCCAAAGAATTATTTGCAGGATAAGCGCCCTGAACAGGAACATTAGCCGCTGCATTTTTTACAACCGTAGCATATTGTTGTGTTTGTTTTGATACCAGCCTTACATATTTTAATTCTTTGCCCGCTGGTGTATTAGGGGCAGCATCCTCAACGCCATTTAATAAATTATAAAAACTGGTTGGGTTACTTATGCTCATTCCCATGTTTACAGCCTGCCCCTGAAAAGTGAGTGATGTAACAGAGCCAATTTGTATTCCTAAAGGATCCGGCATGGATGAAGTTGGATAGCCATTGGGAAAGTTTGGGTACTCATAACCTAAATATCTTCCGCCCCATCCGCTCGTTAGTACTTGTGTGCTGTCCGAGGCACTCATCCAAATATCGGTAGCACGAAAGTGAGAAAAGTTTGGCTGAGGATAACCTACTGATTGTACAATGCCAAGTTTACCTTCATTAAACAAAATTTGCATCCCCTTCATTGATGGGTGCAAACCGGTATTATTAAATTTATTAAGGGCAAGTATTTTTGCTTCGGGTATTGCAATATTGTTTCTTGCATTAAAGTATGATGAATAATTATCTTTGGGCAACACCATATTCAACCCATCATTACCCCCATTTAATTGAACAATTACCAATACATGATCAGTTTCTGTAGCGCTTGCCAGTAGCGTATTTAAAGGCGAATCTTCACCAAAAGCTTTTAAAGAAAAGCCGCCAATTACAGCAGGTATTAAAGCTCCCGTACTTGTTGTTTTAAGAAAACCTCTTCTTTTCATTTTTATTTTTTATTTCTGCCGCATCCGTAACTCATCTTCTCATTATGAGGGGCTTACGGTTATGCTAATTGATATTCAGCCAGCTTCATTAAATATTGAAACAAATCACGCAACCTGTTTTTTACAATCGTTGCATTCATTGCAACATTCGGATTTGTATTATAAGCCACCCATGCATCTGTCCAATAATGATCTTGTGCTTGTCCGCTTAATAAAATATCAGTTTTTAATTGATTGCGTGAAGCAAGGCTTAATGGTAATCTGTATAAATAAGTAATTGAGTCGCTTATCAACAGGTTAGGGTCTCCGGCATTTGGAAGTGCTTTTGCAAAGGCAATAAAATCTATTTTGATATTTTTTCCATTGCGTGTATATCCTGCGTTAGCCATGCTATCAGTAAACTGGTTGCGCTTTCGCAATGTATCAGAATTTATCCATATCTCATAAAATTGGGGAGCCTGGTAATATGGTTTCCAGCCGGCCACATCTGGCGGGTCGCCAATATTTTGCTGCATATTACTTGATTGGATCCTAATATAATCCCACATATAATAAGCATTTACATAATCTGATGAAGCAGGAAAAACAACGCCAAACTCACGGCACAAACTTATATTAGCATCTATTGGGCTTTTTATCTGGCAGCCTTGATTAAGTACATCAAAAAAATGTTCGCTTTTAAAAAGCTTATCCAGCACGGGTTTTATCTCATAATTATTATTGCGGAAAATCTGCGCCAGCGGAATAATAACATTTGCCTCTGTTGCTGCATCCACTTCATAATAAACAAACCACCTATAAATTCTTCTACAGATAAAAATTGCTGCATCATTGGTAGCAAATATCATATTCAGCATATCATCCAGTTCATTAGCACCTGTTGCTCCGCTTCTGCCGGTGATAATTGTATTATTATAAAAAGAAGAAAATTGTTTATTAGCAATATCATGCTTTGGAGAATTAAAGTAGGATGTATTTGTAGTATTATTTACTGTCCAGCCGGTTAAAACCTTTGCTGCAGCTTTTACATCACTTTCTGCGTAAGGTGGTGTTCCGTTGTCAATCCCTTTGCCTACCGTAAAAAGTTCCTGTAGCTCTCTTCCATAATTTTCATCAGGCGCTGTGTTGGTATTAAGATAACCATTAAGATAGCGCAACATACCCGTATCCAATGTAACATCCTTTACAAAAGCCTTAAAATTGCCCAATGCATTTTTACGTAAAATCGCATTATTTTGATAGCACCATATTGCCCTGCCGATATCAGTAGTTTCCGTAGCAAAATGATTATGCCAGAACAACACCATTTTTTCAAGGATATTTCTGTTTTGATTTATCATTAACCCTGTCCACCAGCTTTTTAGTGAACTTATCCGTTGAGAATTTACTCCTCCATCATTTGTATTTGTATTAACCCATGTGGCTCCTGCCACAACAGCGGTGTCAAGGTCTGCCGGGTCAACCGGGTTTGCATAATTTTTTACAGGCGGGTTTGGTTGTAAAAGGGGAACGGAAAGCAATTCATTAACCGTTTGAGATAAAGTTTTTGTTTTAAAATAATCCACATCAGCCTTGGCTGCGCCAAACATTGTTCTTTTTAATAGATGAATTATTTCATTTGTTCCAAAAGTGCCGGTGTATGGATCAAGTCCGCTGTTTGTTCGGGCTACTTTAAATGAAGAAACATCAGGAGCAGCAATTTTCTTTTTACGTGTTTGTAGAAATGCTCTTCTATCCATAGCTATTAATTGGTTGCGGTATGACTTTAAAGATAAGTAAACGTTTAATACAGATGATTATTTTATTTGTTATGCTGCCTGTAACACTTAGTTTATTATTTTTAAGATCAAAATATTATTACATGAATTTTTTTTACAATTATATCTATTTGTTCATTTTTTATAATTTATGTACAAGACCAAACCATTAAAGACTAACATAAATCAGGGAGTATGAGGTTTCATCATTCAAGTTTTATAATGCTTACTCCTTCCCGTTGGGAAGGCGAATAAAGGGAAGGGACGAATTAAATATATCGGGATGGGCTTTGGGGCTGAGTGTGAAGTTGTAAAATCATTTCAATACTTTACCGCAAATATTACTTAGCAGAAAATTCTATATTTACTTTATTCAAATTTAAATATGGATTTTCAGCCGTTTATTGATTACTGCAAAAAGCATATTAAGGGAGATGAAAAGGGAGAAGCACAAATTTTTCTTGATCGCTTCTTTACTGCTTTAGGTTATGATGAAGGACTAAAGTCTGCCGGTGGCTCTCTTGAATTTAGAATTAAAAGCCATAACAAAAGAAACACAAGCTTTGCAGATTTTGTTTGGAAGCCTGTTGTGCTGATTGAAATGAAAAAAAGTGGTGAAGACCTTGCAATTCACTACCAGCAGGCCTTTAGCTACTGGAGTCAGCTTGTACCTAACCGTCCTCAATATGTTATCCTTTGCAATTTTGATGAGTTCTGGATTTACGATTTCAATAAAGATATTTATGATCCACAGGAAAAAATAGATCTTGAAAACTTACAAATAAGAAAGGAAGCATTTTCATTTTTATTGCCTGTTCCAAAAAAACCTTTGTTTCAAACTGACAAGGAAGATGTAACAGAAAAAGTAGCCACTTTTGTAGCCGCCCTGTACATAAGTCTTATAAATAAAAACCGTAACCCGCAGATAGAAATAAATGTTGCTATGCGTTACTGCCTGCAATGTGTATTGTGTATGTATGCAGAAGATATTGATTTGCTACCCGATAAAATATTTACAAGATTGATCGAAGAATGTTTGGAGAAAAAAGGAACAGGCTTTGATAAAGTTCCTGAAACGTATGATTTGATTGCAGGCTTATTCAGAGAAATGAACAATAAAGGAATTACGCCGACTGGCAGGTATAAAGATGTTGATTATTTCAATGGTGGATTATTTAATGAAATAAATCCGGTTGAACTCACAAAAAAGGAAGTGGAACATTTAGAAGTTGCCTGCACAAAGAACTGGAATCACATGAACCCTGCAATTTTTGGAACTATTTTGGAGCAGGGAATGGAAAAAGATGAACGTCATATTCTCGGGGCACATTACACTCATGAGATTGATATTAAAAAAATTGTTGACCCGGTGATTGTTCAGCCATGGAAGAAAAAGATTGATGCTGTAATGGATGAATTTACTGCGGCTGCAAAAGATAAAACCATTGAAGATTTAAAAACACTTCATAAAGAACTTACCGAATATAAAGTTCTTGATCCTGCATGCGGAAGTGGAAATTTTTTATTTATTGCGTACAAAGAAATTAAATTACTGGAAAGAGAAATTTTAAAAAGGTTAAAGCAAATCAGCCACAATAAAGATTATTGGTATTACTCCATTAACTGTACCTATGTTAGCACCAAGCAGTTTTATGGCATTGATTTAAACCCTTTTGCAGTAGAGCTGGCAAAGGTTACATTGATGATTGCCAAAGAAATGAATATTAAAGAAGCGATGGACAAACAGGATACATTGCCACTGGATAATCTTGATAACAATATTATTTGCACAGATGCACTGTTTACTGACTGGCCTGAAGTGGATGCGATAATTGGTAATCCGCCTTACCAAAGTAAAAATAAAATGCAGCAGCAATTTGGCGCTGCGTATGTAAATAAACTAAGAAGCGCTTATGCTGAAGTGCCCGGCAGGGCTGACTTTTGTGTATATTGGTTTTACAAAGCACACAAACAATTAAAAGAAAATGCTTATGCAGGTTTGGTGGGTACAAATACAATACGCCAAAACTATAGCCGTGAAGGAAGCCTTGATTATATTGTGAATAATGGCGGTGAAATTTTTAATGCTGTATCATCTATTGACTGGAGTGGCGAAGCCGCAGTTTTTGTTTCAATTGCCTGCTGGAAAAAAGGAAAATATGAGGGCGAAAAAAGTTTATTTCTTGTAGATAAAAATAATGACCTTCATAAATATACATTGCCAATTGTAAATAGTAGTCTTAGCTTAAACACAGATGTAACTACAGCACAGGTTTTACAATGTAATAAAGTTCCTAAAAAAGTTTTCCAGGGACAAACGCATGGGCACGAAGGTTTTTTACTAAGCAAAGCAGAAGGCATAAAATTATTAAAGCAGCATCCCGAATATAAAGAGGTATTGAAACCATTTTTAATTGGCGATGAATTGGTAAGCAATATAAATGCACAGCCGGAAAGATTTGTTATTGATTTTAGTTTAATGGATGTTTTAAAATCTTCAACCTACAAAGATGTTTTTAAAATTATTGAAAATAAAGTTTTACCAGAAAGAGAAGCAAGGGCTAAAGAACAGGCGGAGGTGAATAAAGAAATAATTAGAGAAAGCAAAAATGCAAAAGTTAATAAGCATCATATCAACTTCTTTAATAATTGGTGGAAACTTTCTTGGGGAAGAGAAGATATGTTGATACAAAGAAATAATCTGACAAGATTCATTTCATGTGCTCGAGTTACTCAAAGACCCATATTTGAATTTATTTCTGCAGATATAAATCCCAATGATAAATTAATGGCATTTATGTTTGAAGATGATTATTCATTTGGACTTATTCAATCAGGGGTACATTGGAAATGGTTTTTAGAAAAGTGTACAACGTTAGGTGAAACTCCAAATTATAATACAGCATCTATTTGGGATACATTTCCCTTTCCCCAAACTCCACCCGAAGCTCAAATAAAAAAAGTTGCAGTTGCTGCTAAGGCTTTAAGAGATGCAAGAACAAAAGCAATGAAAGAGCATGTAATGAGTTTAAGAGATTTATACCGCTTACTTGAGCAGCCCGGCAAAAACCATATTAGAGATTTACATGAAGCATTAGATAAAGCCGTAATGGAGGCTTATGGGTTTAATGAAGATGAAGATTTGCTTGCACAATTATTAGCACTAAACTTACAGGTAGCACAAAATGAAAAAGAAGGCAAGCCTGTACAGCCTCCCGGCTTACCGGAGTTTGTAAAAAATAAAGAAGAATATATTAGTAATGATTGTGTAAAATTTGAATGGGAATAGGCTCATTAATAAATAAACTTTGAATACCATTAGTAAAACATACATCTGGCGCATGACGCACTACCGCAATACAGGGTTCATTTTGGAAAATGGGCTACATTGTTGTAATTGTGGAGTACAGGATCCTGATTACATAAATATCGGACATAAAACATTAATTGATAATCGTGGACAGTCTCCGGTATCAGAATTACCCGGCGGTGTGTTGAATGATTATATTCCATTTTATTTTTATTACAAGATGCCTATGCTATACCATATTTTTAAAGGTATAGTAAAAGAATATACAGGCACACAGAATGAAATAATTTATTTAGTAAGTACAGTTGAAAGAATTTTTGAAATGCAACTTCCATTTTTATTTACTGATCGCCATGCTTATCTTGCTCACAAAACAGTTTTTAATAAGTATGATGAATTAGGAAAATTGAGTTGGGATGTTATTAAAGATGATACCTGGCACAAAGAATACTCTGCTTTAAAAAAAGAATTAAAACAGGCAGAGTTTTTAATTCATCAGCATTTGCCGGTAAATGGTATCCTGGGCATTGTTGTACAGAATGAAGAAATTGCTACATTTGTAAGGAACGAAATTTCATTAGCTAATCTTTCTCTGCAAGTTGTTGTAAAACCTGAATATTACTACACATGATTCATTTCAAACAAACTAATTTATTGCAATCAGATGCAGAAGCTTTAGTGAATACCGTAAATATGGTTGGCATTATGGGCAAAGGTATTGCGTTGCAGTTTAAAGAGTCTTTTGATCTTAATTTTAAATTGTACCAGAAAGCATGTAAAGCAGGAGAAGTAAAGATTGGAAAAATGTTTGTAACAGAGACAGGACAGTTAACAGGAACAAAATACATTATAAATTTTCCTACAAAAACAGATTGGCGTGCTAATACAAAATTAGAATACATAAGTACAGGCTTAGATGACCTATTGAGAGTTGTTAAAGAAAAAAATATTGCTTCTATAGCTTTACCACCTTTAGGCTGCGGTAATGGTGGTCTTGATTGGAAAGATGTACGTCCATTAATGGAAGCAAAGTTATTAGCTGTTGCAGATAAAATAAACATAGAAGTGTATGAACCAGGTCACCATTCGTATGCAAGAACAACTGTAAAAACAGAAACTCCAAAATTGACTAAAGCAAGAGCGATAGTTTTAGCACTTGCTGAAAAATATAATGTGTTGGGTTTTGATATATCGCATCTGGAAATTCAGAAGCTTACTTATTTTTTGCAGGAACTTGGTCAAACTGATTTGAATTTGCGCTTTGAAAAGGGGCATTATGGTCCTTATGCAACTAATCTTAAACATTTGCTTGCCCATTTGGAAGGCTATTATTTTAAAGGCCAGATACGATTTCAAGATATGAAGCCCACAGATGCGCTGCAACTTGTTAGGGAATATTTACCTGATGTACACAATACAATTGAAACTGAATTAAAAGAAGATGAAAAAAACAGGTTACAAAAAGTAAGTTTACTGATTGAAGGTTTTGAATCTCCTTTCGGCCTGGAGTTGTTAGCAACTGTTCATTGGGCATCAAAAGAATTGGGAGAAAATGCATCGGTAAGTTCCATCAAATCTTTTATTGATGAGTGGTCTCCAAGGAAAAAACAACTTATAAATGAAGCACAAATTGCTGTCGCATACCAAAGAATTAATAATTATTTCGTCTGAGTTTTCTTTATTTCGCTTAAATAAAAGTTGCATAATCATCTACCAGTACAAGAGAGAGACACAAGAATGATGAGAAAGGTTCTGCAGACGGATACAAAAAAAATTAATTAATATTCTCAATAACCCCTGCAATACCCTGTCCGCCACCAACACAGGCAGTTACAATACCATATTTTTTATTCAGGCGCTTCATGTCGTTGGTAATTTGCACCGTCAATTTTGTACCTGTACATCCCAATGGATGACCTAATGCAATAGCGCCGCCATTTATATTTACGATCTCAGGATTGAGTTCTAATTTATTTATTACAGCCAATGCCTGCGAAGCAAATGCTTCATTTAATTCTACCAGGTCAATTTGAGAAAGGTTCATGCCTGCCTGCTTTAATGCTCTTGGCACTGCCTCTACCGGGCCAATACCCATAATGCGTGGATGCACACCGGCACTTGCGCAGGAAACCAAACGTGCAATGGGTTTTAAGCCTAATTCATTCACCATTTTTTCTCCCATTACAATTACAAAAGCAGCGCCGTCACTGGTTTGCGAAGAGTTGCCTGCAGTTACACTTCCCCCCGCTGCAAACGCAGGCTTTAATTTTGCAAGTGCTTCAACGGTTGTATCGGCTCTAACGCCTTCATCAGTATCAACCGTAAAATTTCTTTTTTGTTTTTTCCCCTTCTCATCAAGATAAATTTCTTCCACATTCATCGGCAGAATCCCGTTTTTAAAATATCCGTTT
>JBKJLG010000049.1:0-2870 GCA_046596995.1 Chitinophagaceae bacterium | reverse complement strand
AAGATTTGTAAACAATTTAAAAGTAAACCGAAACCTGTTGCAACAAGCCAATGAAACATCCGATGGGCAACATCCATTTGCTGTTATCCTTAGCTGCATTGATTCCCGAACCTCTGCTGAACTGATATTTGATCAGGGTTTGGGTGATGTATTCAGTGTTCGTATTGCCGGAAATATTATTAACGAAGATATTTTGGGTAGCATGGAATTTGGTTGCAAAGTGGCCGGCGCTAAAATAATAGTTGTGCTGGGGCATACAAAATGTGGAGCAGTTAAAGGAGCCTGCGACCATGTTGAAATGGGCAACCTCACCGCTTTACTTACCAAAATAAGGCCTGCGGTGGATGATGAACTTACAATAAAAGAAAACCGCAATTCCGGTAATAATGAATTTGTAGAAAAAGTTTCGGCCATTAACGTAAAAAGAACCGTACATGCTATTATGGAACGCAGCACCATTTTAAAAGAAATGATTGAAGCCGGAAAAATTGGAATAGCTGGAGGTACACATGATATTACAACGGGTGAAGTAAATTTTTATCAGGATACCTTACTTATTAATAACCCGGAATAAGAGAATAATCGGGAGAGTTAAAAAACAAGTTATTTTTGTGGCCGGTTATTACATATTCTTTGATGAATAGGTAAATAAAATGATACTATTTCTTATTCATTTAAACACAATTTAAAAATGAAAATCAAATTTGTTTTGCTCACAATAATGGTAATAGCAGGAAGTCAATTTCTCTTTGCTCAAAAGCAAAAAAAAATAAAAAAATCACCCAACGGGGTGCCTGCTCTTATCATTGATTCTGCAAAATGGAGAGCAGAACATTATATTATTAACAGGGATTCTGCCTATGCAAATCCCAGGGTGGGGCTGCAAAAATTAATGGGTGGAAACAGAAGATTTATTGAAGGTAAAACCATCCGACCGAGACAAGATAGCAGCATGATAAAAAAATTGGAAACAGGCCAAACACCTTTTGCTGTAATTATTGCCTGCTCCGATTCAAGGGTGCCTAACGAGATGGTTTTTGACCAGGGTTTTGGCGATTTATTTATTATCCGCACAGCAGGGCAGGTATCTGCAGAAGCTTCATTTGGCAGTATTGAATTTGCGGTACTAAAGCTAAAGTCTAAACTAATTGTTGTTTTAGGTCACACAGAATGTGGCGCTGTTTCAGCAGCAGTAGATAAGCCGGAAAATCCACCGGGTCATATAGTTGCCCTTATCAATGCAATTAAACCTGCTGTTGCTAAATCATCTCACATGATGGGGGATCCCGTAAATAATGCGGTACGGCAAAATGTATTAGAGCAGGTTAATGTGCTTAGGGAATTGGAACCGGTATTAAGTCGTAAATATTTTAATGGTGAAATTTTAATAGTAGGTGCTGTGTATGATATTCATACTGGTAAAGTAGAATTTTTACCGGAAACCCTGTTAAATCTTCCTCAACAAAAAACAAAAATTGAGAAAGATCATTAATTAATCTGGTAATTAATTATGATTCAGGAAATAATTATCCCTTTAATATCCTTAATTGCCTTAGAGATTATTTTGGGGATAGACAACCTGATCTTTATTTCTATTTTATCAGACAAGTTGCCGACTGAGAAACGTAGCAGGTTGCGTTTTTTAGGTATTGGCCTAGCTTTAATAATCAGGTTATTGCTTTTAACAGCCATTGCCTGGATATTAAAACTGGATAAAACTTTATTTACCATTTTTGAAACAGATATAAGTGGCAAAGGTTTAATATTGATTATTGGCGGACTTTTTCTTCTTTACAAAAGCACAAAAGAAATTCATCATAAAACCCAGTCAACACAAACTGATAGTGCAATTAAAAATATCAAAACTCATTCTTTTAAGAAATTATTGGGTGAGATAATATTGTTAGATATCGTGTTTTCTATTGATTCCATCATAACTGCTGTAGGCATGGTTACCGAACTTTGGATGATGTACACCGCAGTAATAGTAAGCATGATAGTAATGTTGGTTGCCGCCAAACCATTAAATAATTTTATCAGTAAAAATCCATCTTTTCAAATATTAGCCTTAAGTTTTTTAATGATGATCGGCGTAGCCCTTATAGGCGAAGGGCTTCATTTTGATATCCCAAAGGGATATATATATTTTTCAATGGGGTTTGCATTTTTGGTAGATATTATACAGATGAAAACGGTAAAAAAGTGATGGCTAAAAAAATGTTTTTTTTAGGAACATTGTTATCTGTCGCTTATTTATCGGTTGCTCAAAAATTTGAGTTGGGTAGTTGGAATATTGTAAATATGAAATATAATATTGATGACAGGTGGAGTGTGTTTAGCGAAGCTCAAGTTCGTTCTTTAAAATTTTATAACAACTTTCATTATTACGAATACAAAGCAGGAGGAAATTATAGGCTAAATAAAAACATTACTTTTTCCTTAGGGGCCGGGAGTTATCAAACTTACAAAGAAGGGGGCGATTTTGTATTGCCTAAAAACAACGATGAGTTTAGAATTTGGCCACAGATAATTATTTTTCAATCGCTTGGAAAACTCAAACTGGAACAGAGATACCGGGCAGAATTCAGGTTTACAAGTAATGGTTATCGCAATCGTTTCAGATACAGATTAGGTTTATCCTATCCATTTGGTAAAGAAAGAAATAATTATAAACCATATCAAATCAGTGCCAGTAATGAACTGTTTTTTACTTACAACCAACCATACTTTGAAAGAAACAGAATGTTAGTTGCTTTCAATTACAAACCTTCAAAGTTAACAACATTGCAGGTTGGTTATTTACATCAATTCGACTATAAAATCAATGATGAAATAGGAAGAGATTTTTTACAAATAGGTTTTTATATTGA
>JBKJLG010000361.1:0-3886 GCA_046596995.1 Chitinophagaceae bacterium | reverse complement strand
GTACCCATAATTTTCAGCGATTAAGCCGCCAATAAATGGGCCTATTGCCTGTGCCGAAGCCCATGCAACTGTAAATAAAGCAGCGTACTGACCCCGATTATACGATTGCGTTCTACTTATAAAATAAGCATTCATAAATGGCATGGAAAGTATTTCTCCAAAGGTGAACAACAGCATAATTACTATAGCCAGCGCTGCTTTATCGGTTGAGGGCACATTTAACATCAAATATGCCAATCCTATTAATACAACTCCAAAAGAAATGAAATGTAGTAACGGCCGCTTGCCTTCCAGTTTAAAAATGGTAATCATTTCAAAAAGGCAAATTATCAATCCATTCAGCATCATTATTAACCCTATAAAAAAAACTGAAAGGTGAAATTGCTCTTTATAAAATACCGGAATGGTAGTAAATAGCTGAAAAAAACACATGGCAAATAAAAAGAGAAGAAAAATAAATATCAGATAATTAGTATCACTGTAAGCCGATTTACCAGTCACTTTTTTTTCTTTCTTAATTTTTGTTTGCGTAGCAGCATTTCTTGATGGGGCAAGAACAAAATATAATAACAGCGCTCCTGCTAAGTTTGTAAAACCATCTACCCAAAATAATAATTGGTAGTTGTAAGAAGCTATGAAGCCTCCCACTCCACCACCAACTGCCCAACCCATATTAATGGCAAGCCGGTTTAAAGAATAAGATCTTGTTCGATTCACCTCTTTACTGTAATGCGCTATCGCAACACTATTTGCAGGACGGAACGCTTCATTAAGCAACGCAAGGAAAAAAGTAACAATGCAAATTGATGTATATGTATGCATTTGACCCAACACAATAAACATTATTCCGCCTCCCACTAAAGTTGCTATTTGTATGTAGTAAGATCCTAATTTGTCGGTAAGCTTACCGCCAATTAATGCGCCTATAATAGCACCTGCGCCAAAAAGGCTCATTACAAATCCTGCTTTACTAATGCTTACGCCAATGTGCTGTGTCATATACATGGTCATAAACGGCACTACCATAGTGCCGCTGCGGTTAATAAGCATTACCAATGCCAGCCACCAGGTGCTGCGTGATAAACCGCCATAAGCATTTTTGTATAAAGAAATAGTTTGTGTAAACATTGAAGAGCAAAGATAATTCCTCAATTTGTCATTGGGTCATTAGTCAATAAGTCATTAAAGATGTTATTCGATGAATACAATAATATACCCTTATGGCTTTGAATTAATTATTAATGAGTGAATAACCATTGCCTATTGCAGAATTGCCTTGATCATCGGCGCTAAAAGATCAGCCCATCTTTTGTATTGTTTACCCGAAGGGTGTAAACCATCGTTGGCGATAAGTGAAGGATCAGGTTCTCTGGAAATAGGAGTTATATCAAGATAATTTACACCAAGTTGTGATGCTATAGTTTTATTAGCAGCATTAAGCTGATCAATCTCTGTCGCTATTTTTGTTTTGTTTGATCCGCTTGCGAAAGGTGTTACACTATAATCAGGTATTGATAAAACGAAAACGTGTAAAGGTTTGTTGCCAGCATAATCAATTGCACGATTTAGAAGCAGGGTAAATTCCGATTTGTATTCATCAAGGCTCCTACCCTGGTATTGATTATTAACACCTATTAATAAAGAGACAACATCATAATTTGTTGGAAGCGTTACGGCGTTTATTGCATCTAAAAGATTTTTAGTAGTCCAGCCTGTTGTAGCAATTATTTTAGGATCATTTATTTTAATGTTTTGCGATCTTAAAATTTGTACTGTTTGGTTAGGGAATCTTTCTGCTTCAGATACAGACTGCCCAATGGTATAAGAGTCACCTAAGGCCAAATAAGTTTTTGCAGCGGGGTCAGTTAACGCTACCGAATTTGAGGTACTCATTTTTGGTTTGATACATGAAAATAATGCAAGTGAAAGAATTGCTGGCATTAAAAATCTAATAATGTATTTTATCTTTTTCATATTTTAATCTAAACAAATTACTTACGAAAAAGCATTTGAGCCAGCCTGAACAAAGATAATTTATGCGCCTTTATTTGTTGATTTAATCTTTTGCAGAATGATTTGCAGCAGCCCTTTTTTATTATAAATAAAATATTTAAAAATCAGGAAGTCTGCAAGTAAATATCCTGTAAAGATCAACAAGCCTGTGATAATATTAATAGCCATGCCTTAAATTTACAACGATAACAATACAAGTAAATGTTAATCTGTCACTTGTCAAATAAAAAATAATACACTATTATTTATACATTATCTCGTAATATTCATTTGCCATTCTGTTGCTGTCAAACTGAAACTGAACATCTCTCATTCCATTTTTTACAACCTGTCTCCATGTTTCATGATCATCGTAATACAAAGGCAATATCTCATTTTCTAAAATCTCATAAATTTTATTAAGATCATATTCATCCAGTTCCTGCACATGCATATTTGAGTAATCTGCCGGGGGCACAACAAAACCATTGTTACCATGATTAATAAATTCAGGTATCCAGCCATCATTAGTACTAAAGTTTACTGCGCCATTCATAGCTGCCGTCATGCCGCTGGTTCCACTGGCTTCTCTTGGCACCCTTGGATTGTTTAGCCATAAATCTGCAGCTTGTTTTAATCTTTTACTCAAGCTTAATTCATAACCTATGCATACTGCAACATTTTTATATTGTTTGCTTAAATGAACAAGTTGGTTAAAATCAGAAATCGCCGGATAATCAAGCGGGTAAGGCTTGCCCGCCCAAATTATTTGCACGGGATATTTTGTATTACTCAGCAAAGCCTCAAATCGCTTATGATCCCTCGTAATAAGCTCAGCTCTTTTATAACCTGCAAATCTTCTTGCCCAAACAATTGTAAACACATTCGGGTCCATCAATTTTCCGGTTTGGTCAGCAACTATATCCAGTGCTCTTTTTTTCAAATGTCTTTTCCTGTCATCAAACCAAACATCGTTTCCCTCATCTCTGGCCTTATATAATTGCTTATCTGCCCAGTAGCGCCAGTTTTGTGCATTTGTAATGGCTTTTATTTCGCATATACCAGGGTATTTACTCCACATTGCACGGCTTACTTCTCCATGCAATTGTGAAACCCCGTTGGCTAAATGTGCAAAGCGTAAAGCCGCAAGCGAATGGCTGAACTGATCATCTGTAATGCCCGATAATTCTCTCACTTTATCAAGCGGCATGCCGCAGAAATAACTCATTTTATCACATAAATAAATATCATGCTTTTCATTTCCTGCTTCTTCGGGTGTATGTGTTGTAAAAACCAAACGTTTTTTTACCTCATCAAGATTTTGAAATTTATTATACAAATAAAAAGCTACGCTTATGCCATGTGCTTCGTTAAGATGATATAATTCAGGATTGAAATTTAATTCATCCATAAGCTTTGCGCCACCAACACCCAGCAAAATAAATTGAGCAACTTTTGTGGCTACATTACCATCGTACAATCTATGAGAAATGGTTTGAGAAACATAATCATTCTCTGGCAAATCAGTACTTAATAAAAAAAGCGGGGCACTTTTAAATGTTTCAGGGTTAAGATAAAATGCTTTTACCCAAACATCATGATCATGTATTTTTATCTGGAATTTTATTCCAGTATCTTCTAAAAAATTATAAGTTTTTTCATTCCATTGCACCTGCAGAGTTTGATCTGCATTGCGTGCCTGATCATAATATCCGTTTTTCCACAAAATACCGATACCAACCAGGTTTTGATGCAAATCGTAAGCACTGCGTAAATGCGAACCCGATAAATAACCTAATCCTCCGCTGTAGATTTTTAAGGGTTGATGAATAGCAAACTCCATTGAAAAATATGCGACTTTCTTTTTATATCTCTCCTCTATTGCATAAGGAAC
>JBKJLG010000201.1:0-10455 GCA_046596995.1 Chitinophagaceae bacterium | reverse complement strand
CCATGCCCGCCCATGCTTAAGCCGGTAATAGCCCGTTGATCTTTGTCTGCAATTGTTCTGTAAGCCGAATCAATATAGTGTGGGACTTCTGTGGAAATAAATGTTTCATATTTACTGATAGAAAGTATGGGGCTGTCAAAATACCAGCTTGCATATTCTCCATCGGGGCAAACAATAATTATTTTGTGTTCATCTGCATAATTGTTTATTGCAGGCACTTTTGTTATCCAGTTGCTGTAATTGCCAGCGTAGCCATGCAGCAGATAAACTACGGGAAAATGTAATTTCTTTTTTTTGTAAGCAGAAGGTTTTATTACAACACACTTAATTTGCTTTTGCATCGCAATGCTAAAAATGCTTACTGTATCTACCTTTGCAGCTTGTGTAATAAAAGAAAAAAAGATCAGCCATATAAAAAATATGATTGATCTTTTACTCATTTTATCTTACTAAAAATTATTGTATTTGTTTTTGCATTGGGTTGCCACCTGTGCTTTGTCCACGTGCGGCTTGCCTTGATTTGTATAATTGAAACTTACTGGGCTGGGTTATGGATGGCCAAGTATTATTGGCTTCATCAATATCAGCGGTTTCTCTCATTGGGTCTATTTTTATATTGGTAACTTCTTTATCTTTTAAAAATACTTTGGTTACTTTATTTTCATTTTTGCGCCATATTTGTACAGGTATTCTGTCAATTTCTTTTGTGCCATCTTTAAAGGTCCACTCAATAATAATCGGCATTACCAGTCCGCCTTTATTACTGAACTGTAATTCGTAAAAATTTTTATTTGCTGCCAACACAGCCCGGTCGGCAATGCTTAATGTATCATCAAATTGAACAATTGTTCTTTCCACCGGCATGGTATCAACCCTTACCTTTCCTCTTGCATAGTTCCAGTAAAAATCACGTAAAGAAGGGTCAGCATCTACTGCAAAAACAATATTCTTATCCTGGCGGTTTCTAATTTTAGAAATATCATCAAAAGTATTTAGTTGGGGCTTTGCAACTGACTGCATCATCTTTCTTTCTGTTCTCGTAGGGCTGTTTACCAGGTCTGCCTTAAACCATTTAACTGAATCCAGTGAAATATCACAGGCATCTGTGCTATAAAACCATCCTCTCCAAAACCAGTCAAGATCTTCGGCGCTGGCATCTTCCATGGTTTTAAAAAAGTCTGCAGGGGTAGGATGTTTAAATGCCCAGCGCTTTGCATATTCTTTAAAAGCATAGTCAAATAATTCACGGCCCATAATGGTTTCACGCAAAATATTTAAGCCCGTAGCAGGCTTGCTGTATGCATTAGCACCAAACTGGATGATGTTTTCACTGTTGGTCATAATGGGTTCCAGCAAATCTTTTGGCATTTTCATATAATCTGTAATCTTATAGGCAGGCCCTCTGCCAGAAGGGTATTGATTATCCCATAATTCCTCTGCCAGGTACTGGCAAAAAGTATTTAATCCTTCATCCATCCATGTCCATTGGCGCTCATCGCTATTAACGATCATGGGGAAAAAATTGTGTCCTACTTCATGAATGATCACACCGATCATACCATATTTTGTTCCTTCGCTGTAAGTGCCATCTTTTTCTGTTCTGCCATAATTAAAACAAATCATGGGATATTCCATTCCATTAGCTGCCTCAACACTTTGCGCCACGGGGTAGGGATAATTAATGGTGAATTTGGAATATGTTTTTACCGTGTGTGCAACGGCTTTGGTGGAATATTTTCTATAAAGATTGTAGGCTTCTTTTGGGTAAAAACTCATGCACATAATTCTTTTTCCTTCCACATATTCCGGCATTGCATCCCATACAAATTTTCTTGAAGAGCCCCAGGCAAAGTCACGTACATTTTCTGCTTTAAATATCCAGGTTTTCTTTTGGGTTGATTTTGTTTTTTCTCTTGCTTTAGCTTCATCAAGCGTAACTACTTCTATAGGTTCTATTGCGGTTAATGCTTTTTGATATCTAATGTATTGTGCAGGTGTAAGTACTTGCTGGTAATTTTGACATTCTCCTGTTGCACCAATTACATGATCTGCAGGAACCGTCATTTTTACTTTAAAATTTCCAAAAGTCAAGGCAAATTCTCCCGAACCTGCAAACTGATGATTTTGCCAACCCTGAAAATCGCTATAAACACATAGGCGTGGATACCATTGTGCTATTGTAAAAAGATGATTGCCATCTTCCGGAAAATATTCTGAGCCGCCTCGTCCGCCATATTTTATCCTGTCAGGGATATTATAAAACCAATCAATTTTAAACACAAATTTTTGCCCGGCAGTTAATTTTTGTGGCAGCTCAATACGCATCATTGTTTTGTTAATGATGTATTTTAAATTTTTGCCGGTTGCATCTGTTACTTTCAAAATATTATGTCCGTATTCCCTGTCTTTTTTTCCGCCAAAATTTTGCAGGTCAGCATCACTCATTGTTTTTTGCATGCGGCTGCCGGTTTGGTAGCCTGAATTGTTTTTAGTGCTGTGCTCATTTTCATCTAATTGTAACCACAAATAGGTTAAAACATCGGGAGAATTATTAAAATAAGTAACAGTCTCTTTTCCATTTAAACGTAAATTGAGTTCATCAAGCTCTGCAACAATATCGTAATCGCAACGCTGTTGCCAGTATTTTGAGCCGGGTGCACCGCTGGCTGTGCGGTATTCGTTTGGTGATGGCAAGATGGTTCCCAGTTGCTCAAATCTGTTGCCGTGGTTACTTCCAGGATTGTTTTTAATATCCTGCGCAGCAGCAATATTTAATAATACAGTGGTTGCAAAAAATAAAAAGAAAACTTTTTTCATTGATGGTTTGTTGAGCTTAATGTTATGGATGATTTTACCCTCAATATTAAAGCTAAAAAGCGGAAGTGCAATTTTTTCGGGTTGTAAATCCATTTCTTATGTACATTAATATTCACAAATAGTTTTAAAATTAAAGCGCACTTTTGTGTTTGCAAAAAGGCACTTATGATCAAGACTTTACAATTGTTATTTGTGGCAGCAATATTTGTTGCCTTTTCATCTTTTAATACCAATAAAAATTCGCACCCTTATTTTGTAAGTGTTACAGAAATAGAACACAATACCGGTGATAAAATACTGGAAGTGAGCTGCAAAATTTTTACTGATGATTTTGAAAAAGGATTGAGAATAGCAAACGGAAATGATATTGATCTTTTAAATAGTAAAAACCAATTAGCCACAAACAAACAAGTAGCCGATTATATAAAAAAACACTTGCAAATAACGGTTGACGGTAATGTTGTTGACCTGCAATTTTTGGGTTATGAAAAAGAAGGTGAAGCTATATGGAGTTACTTTCAGGCTGAAAATATTTTACAAGTAAAAAAGGTGGAGGTAATGAATGACATTTTGTTTGAGTACAAAAAAGAGCAAACAAATCTTTTACATGTAACCGTAAATGGCAAACGCAAAAGTACAAAGCTTAATAACCCCCAGGCGACAATAGCAATGGAGTGGTGAATGGTGAGTTGTGAAATGTGAAAGCTGAAAAGGTAAGATGGAATCTCAAATTTTCAATTTTCAATTATCTTCCATTTCATCTTTTATTTCGTCGGAGGCTTTTACCAGCACTTTATCAATACGCTGTCCGTCCATATCAATAATTTCAAATTCAAACCCACGCCAGCCAAAGGTTTCACCTGTTTCTGGTATGTGCTTTAATTCGTGCAGAATAAATCCGGCCAATGTATCAAACTCCTGCTCACCATCATTCATCCAGTCTGTTTTTTCAAATTTGGTTAAAAAATCGTAGAACTGAATTTGTGCATCAATTAAATAAGTGCCATCTTTTCTTTCAACAATTCCGTAGTCATCATCTTCATCTTCAGGCATTTCTCCAACAATGGCTTTTAAAATATCGTTAATGGTTATCATGCCATGCATGGTGCCATATTCATCTACAATAAATGCATAATGTATTTTTGTTTCTTTAAATTTTTCCAGCACCTGGTAGGCAGAATTGTTTTCGGGTACAAACAAAGCTTTTTTACAAAGATCTTTTAAAGGTACATCAGGGTTTAAATACATATCTTTTATGTAAACCACACCCTTAATATTATCTATATCACCATCGCACAGCGGATAAACTGAATGCAGGTATTCTCGTATTTTATCTTTTATTGAAGAGATATCTTCATTAATATCAAACCAAACAATATCTGTACGGTGAGACATTAAAGAGGTAATATTTCTATCGCCTAAATGAATAACTCTTTCTATTATTTCTTTCTCTTCTTCTTCAATTGCGCCATGGTCACTTCCTTCAGATATAATGGCTTTTATTTCTTCTTCTGTAACCTGATTGTCTTTTACTTTTAAGTTTAAAAGTTTTACAATTATAAAAGTAGAATTGGTTAATAGCCAGATAAAAGGGAAAGTTATCTTGCTTAATACGCTCATTGGCTTTGCCATTGCTTTGGCAATGTTTTCCGGTCTTGAAAGTCCTATACGCTTGGGAACAAGTTCGCCTATAACCAATGAAAAGTAAGTGATTATAATTACTATAATGGTGGTTGCTATGCCATTGCTATAGGAGCTTAGCCAGGGAATATTATTGATAACCTTTGCAAGCGGCTCATGAAATTTTGCTCCTGAAAATATACCAGTTAATATACCTATTAAAGTTATGCCCACTTGCACTGTTGAAAGGAATATATCAGGATGATTGGCAAGAGCAAGGGCATCTTTTGCTTTTTGATCTCCTTTTGCAGCCTGGATTTCCAGTCTTGATTTTCTTGAGGAAACTACAGCAATTTCTGCCATTGCAAACACCCCATTTAAAACTATCAAGCCTAATAAAATAAAAACCTCTATCATGTAAAAATTTCTTTTTTGTTGTATAAACCTGTATGGTTAAAAAAATATCCCACTAAATATCCGATAATTAATCCGGCAAAAGCGCCACCAATGATGTCTCCTGGAAAATGTACGCCAACATACACCTGTGCATACCCTGGAATTAATGCCCATACAAAAGCCAAAGCCCACCATCTACTTATTTTTTTAAAAGAAGTAAAGATAAACATAGCAGCAGCAAAATGATTTACTGCATGAGAAGATGTAAAGCTGGAGTTTAAGCCACAGCTATTAACTAAAAATCTTACATGATCAGCTATCAGCGGATCACGGCAGGGGCGAAGGCGGTAAAAGTTTTCTTTAATTATAACACTACTGATATAATCGCTGATAAATACATTTAATATTAAAAATAAAACCCAAAGCCATCCGTATTTTTTATAATTGATAATGGCAAATATGGCAAGAAAAAAATAAAAAGGTGCCCAAAAAAATGCTTCTCTTGTTAAAGTGAAAAATCCATCAAAAAAAGCATTATGCCATTCACCGTTTAATTTTGAAAAAATACGGTAGTCTATCGCTTTCAGTTTTTCCAATAAATTAATTGATAGCATATAGCACTCCATATTTGGGCAAAAATAATTTAATTAATCATCTGCAAAATGTAATACGGTTGTACCTGGGTATTTCTGGTAGCCGGGTTTATAAATTTTAGGTTCAGCCTGCTAACAGGAAAATGTTGCCCGATATAAAGCGTTTTGTATGCTTTTTGCAAACTGTCTAATTTTAATTTACCATCAAGGCTTGTTAACACCCAGTTTCTGTTTGTAATTTCAGTTGCATTGGTTAGCAAAGGAGCCTGCTTATTTGTATAAAACCGGAAAGCATGACCAAAATTATCTTTATCAAAAATTATTACTTTATCACCGGTTTTATTATTTGTATTGATAAATTTTGCAGCAACATTACCTGACTGATATTGCAGTAAGGCAGGATAAAAAGCATTATTTAAAATAATGTTTACAGCACAAATAGTAAAAATAGCCATAGCAACTAATTTTGGCTTCCAGTTTTTTTTCGTAAAATTTAAGTAGATAAAAAACAGTGTTGCTGCTGAAATAAATATTTTAAATATTAAATTACTTTCCACAAATACAAACCACACTAAAATATTTGCTCCGATAAATAACATTAAATAAATAACAACATGGGTGGTAAAAAAGCCTTTGTAAATTTTACTGCCATAATTTATCCAACATAATTGATAAATATATTTTGCAGTGATAATGGCCGCAAAAGGCAACACTACAAAAATATAATGTGGCAACTGATAATGGCTTATAGCCAGAGAACAGTAGGTGATGATAAACCCAAAAAAAGTTATCAATTCTTCATTATGCGCAGCTGCAAATTTATTTTTTATGATGCGCTTTGTAATTGCTAAAAGTGAGGCAAGAAATAAAAATATCCAGGGTAAAAATGCCCACAGCATATTCTGCATTAGAAATAAAAAGCCTGCATTGTTGTCCCAGGTACTTTCTCCGGTTATTCTGCCAAAGCTTTGTGTCCAATAAAAAAAGCGTAAACCGCTAACGCCTTGGTTGCCATTAACTATTTTTTCCGGATGAAGATCAAACTGCTGATACAACCCAATGCTCATGGGCAACAAAACCAAAGCTATAATTATTACACCTAAAATATATTGCCATTTAAATATTGCACCAAAGTCTTTTTGCAGTAAAAAATGTGCACCAAAGCCAAATGCCGGTACCAGCAAAGCGATTGGTCCTTTCGTCATCATACCGCCACCAATGGCCGCAAAGGCTACAACGAAATTAAGCCAGCGTTTAGTTCTATACCATTCACCCAATTGCCAAACAGATAAAATAACCCAACCCATTAAAATTGTATCTGTTCTTACATCATGCGTAATTAGGAACATAGCCTGGCTAGTTGCCAACACTATCGCAGCAATTTGAGCGATTATTTTTTTATAATACAGTAAGGCAAATCTGTATGTAGAATATATTGCAAGCAGGGCAAAAAGTATTGATGGCAAACGGTAAGCAAAATTAGTGGCGCCAAAAATTTTCATTGCAGCCACATTTATCCAGAATAAAAAAGGGGGCTTATCCAAATATTCTGAAGCAAAGTCGAACACCTGAAGATAAATTTTTCTTTCCAGCATTTGCTTACTCATGCTGGCATATTGGGCGGCATCAATATCCATCACAGGTATTTGAATGCCCGATAAATAAATAAGAAAAATGGTTATAAAAACAAAGAGTAAATGTTTTTTTTGCATGCAGCTGTTATTAAATCAGCAAATGTAAACATTTAGCTGTGGGCTTGGGTACACCTGCCTTATGTAATGTTGTATCTTTATTTTTTTTGCAATAAAATAATTATCAAAATCTTTACCTGCAATGAATTTTACCAGGCTTAGTATAATTGTACCGGCTTACAACGAAAGTAAAACTATCCACTTTATATTAAATAAACTTTACACACTGCAACTTTTAAATAATGTAGAAAAAGAAATTATTGTAGTGAACGATTGCAGCACAGATGGCACTGAGGAAATTATTAAAAATTTTATAGACCAAAACAACGATGCAGACGTAAAATATTTTTTGCACACGGAAAATAAGGGTAAAGGTGCGGCTATACATACAGGTATAAAGTTGGCTACAGGCGATTATATTGTAGTGCAAGATTCTGACCTTGAATATGACGCCAATGAATATAATTTATTAATGAAGCCTGTGCTGGATGGATATGCTGATGTGGTTTATGGATCCAGATTTATGGGAGGCAATGCACACAGGGTTTTGTTTTTCTGGCATACCATCGGTAATAAATTTCTTACTTTTTTATCAAACATGTTTACCAATTTAAATTTAACGGATATGGAAACCGGCTATAAATTATTTAACGCCGGCATGTTAAAAAGCTTATCGTTAAAAGAAAAAAGATTTGGGTTTGAACCCGAGGTTACGGCAAAAATTTCACGCATTGCCAAAGTGCGAATTTATGAAGTTGGTATATCTTATTATGGCAGAACCTACGAAGAAGGAAAAAAGATCGGTTGGAAAGATGGCTTCCGTGCCATCTGGTGTATTCTCAAATACAATTTGTGGGCCACAAGGTAAAAGTTAATCTACACTGTTTTTAATGATCAAATATTTAAAAATCCCTAAAACAGTTCCCGTTACCATACAATGGATAATGCGGCTATGGCTTATTTATTTTATCATTTTCACGCTCTTTCGTATTGCTACAGTTTTTCTTTTTAAGCCAACTGAAATTCCTGTTTCATCTCTGTTTCCATCATTCTGGCTAGGCTTTCAATACGATGCAAAATGGATTGCAGTAATTCTTTTGCCAATTGCTTTAATTTCTGTTCGCTCAGGATTTTCTCCTTTTTATTCAGAAAAAAATAAACGCTTTTGGTCGTATTATCTGGCGTTAGCCACACTTATCGTTCTCTTTTTTTTCGGTGCAGATTTTGGAAATTTCAGTTACAACCATACCCGTATAAATGCAAGCGCTTTAAATTTTGCAGAAGATCCTATCATATCTTTTCAAATGCTGTGGCAGAGTTACCCCATGGTTTGGATATTGCTTGGCTTATTGCTTGCTGTTGCAATGCTGGCTTGGCTTTTTAAAAGAACGCATGTGGTAATTGTTACAAAAAATCTACATGAAGAAATTATTTATAAAAAGAGATGGCATGCTATCGCAATTTTTATTCTTGCCTGGTCGGTGTTTGGCATTTTTTCAATTAAGCCATTGCAATGGAAAGATGCTTTTGAGCTGAACGATAATTTTAAATCGTATGTAGCATTAAATCCTTTGCAAAATTTTTTTACCACACTTCGTTTCAGAAAGCCTGATTTTGAAGCAGGTAAATCGAAAGAATCTTTTCCATTAATAGCAGATTTTCTGCAACTTGATTCTTTAAATATCGCCGCAAAAATTTATGAACGCCGTGTTGAGCCGGGCAGCAAAGCTCTGGAAAGCAGGCCTAATGTGGTTTTGGTTATATGCGAAAGCTTCAGCATGTACAAAAGTTCTATGTCTGGTAATCCTTTAAATGCTACGCCATATTTTAACGCGTTATCACAAAATGGAATTTTTTTTGAAAGATGTTTCAGCCCAACCTTTGGTACAGCCCGTGGCGTTTTTGCAATTCTTTCTGGTATTCCTGATGTGCAGCTTTCAAAATTTTCTAGAAGAAATCAAGAGGCTTTAGATCAGCATATGATCGTAAATGATTTTGAAGATTATAGTAAATTTTATTTTATTGGTGGCAGCAGCGGCTTTAATAATTTTGAAGGTCTGGTAAAAAATATTGACGGGATAAAAGTTTTTCAGGAAGGTTCTTATAAATCTCCATCATTAAACGTTTGGGGTATTAGCGATAAAAATCTTTTCCTGGAGGCAGAAAGTATTTTCAGCCAGCAAAAAAATCCTTTTTTTGCCATTATTCAAACTGCGGGAAATCACCGCCCCTACAGTATTCCGGCAGAGGATAAAGATTTTGTGCCAAGAATTGTTCCGCAAGATTCTTTAATAAAATATGGCTTTGAATCACCTGAAGAGTTTAATGCTTTTTATTATTCCGATTATTGTTTTAAAAAATTTATGGAGCAAGCCAAAACGCATGCTTATTTCAACAACACCATATTTGTGTTTATTGGCGATCATGGCGTAGAAGGTGATGCAAGCAAAATGTATCCATCTGTCTGGAGCTCTAATCGCTTAAGTGATGAACACATTCCTTTATTATATTATGCGCCTGCATTGTTGCCTGCACAAAAAAGGGGAGAAGTGGTTTCGCAAATTGATGTGCTGCCAACATTGGCTGGTATGCTGCACCAGCCCTATGTTAATACAACACTGGGCAGAGATTTGCTCAACTTAAAAAATAAAAAAAATGCCGCTTTCATTATTCATCATGATGAAGGAAATATAGGCGTCGTTACTGATGATTATTATTTTGTAAAAAATATTAGAATAAAAAAAGAAACACTTGCTTCAGTAAAGCTTGATAAGCTTTCTTTGTCTGCAGAGCAGGAAAAAGGTATAAAAGATTCTTTATCAAAACTTACTTCTGCAATTTATGAAACCGCAAAATGGATGCTTGTAAATAATAAAAAAAGGAAAGAATAATTTTTAATCTCCCCCGCTGGTGGCAAGTTTTTTATGTATGGAAGTGTCTTCATTAATTTTTTTAGCAATCATAATAAGCCTGGGGGATTTTATCAGATCGTAGCTGTTAAATGAATAATCTCCATACACTTCCTGAATTTGTAATCCCTGGTAGGCAAACATTTCAGTAAAATCTCCTAAAGAAAATTTGGCAACTTTTTCTGTATATTCAAGAGGTTCTTCAAGGTTATCATCTTCAACAACTATTTTTTTATAAAAATGTGTTTCATCGTACCATTTGGTTATATAATAATTTACTTCATCAATAGCTTTTTCACTTTTATGTGCCAGTTTATCTTCAGCATAATGCACATTAAGATAGTCCATAACCAATATACCATTGGGTTTTAGCGATTGTGCAATCGTTCTTATAGCATTGTCATGCTCTCTTCTTGTTTTAAAATATCC
>JBKJLG010000172.1:0-3959 GCA_046596995.1 Chitinophagaceae bacterium | reverse complement strand
CGGGATTGGCGGAGATGTAATATTTTCATAAATATACCATCTGTCGCTCACAAGTATATAATCAAAAAAGTTTTTTATACCTGAATGATAACGTCTTTCAATTATATATTCAGGTATATTGTGCCCTCCTTCGCTCACTCTAAGCTTAACCCGTTCTTTCGCCATTTCTGCAGAAGGCAGATAAAAAAAATACAGCACAATTTCATATCCTGATAATTGCGCCCGTTTTATCAAATTCAAATAACTTCGTGATGCAAGCGTTGTTTCAATGGCAAATGTTTCTTTTGCCTGGAGTCGTTCTTCAATTTGCTGTAACATTATTCTGCCGGCTCTGATGGCAACTGCTTCAGGATTGACAGCATCAATTTCAGCGGCAATAATATCAGCATTAATAAAAATATTTGTGTTGAAAACATCCGGTAATAAAAACTTACTCGCAGTTGTTTTACCTGCACCATTAGGGCCTGCTATAATGTAAAGAGATGGCATCAATAATTCAAAAGTTTATTTATCATCGCACCCAGCCTTGCCTTTGCCATAAAAATTTTTTCCAGTTCAATATTAAAAGGAATTGGCGTATCAAGCGATGCACAGCGCATTACAGGTGCATCAAGATATTCAAAACAATGTTCATTTATCCAGGCAGATATTTCTCCGCCAATACCGCCCGTTAAAGTATCCTCATGCAGTATTAAAATTTTGCCTGTATTAATTACCGTTTTTTTAATTGCCTCATAATCTAAGGGAAGCAAGGTTCTTAAATCCAATATTTCAATACTGATCTCTTTATTTTTTTCTGCATATTCCAATGCCCAATGCACACCGGCGCCGTAAGTAATAATGCTAATGTCATTTCCTTGTTTTACAATATTTGCTTTGCCAATTTCTATTTCAAAATATTCTGCTGAAACATTACCGCTAATGCTGCGGTACAAAGCTTTGTGCTCAAAAAAGATTACTGGGTTTGGGTCGTTAATAGCGGCAATCAATAAGCCCTTTGCATCTTGCGGAGAAGAAGGGTAAACAACTTTCAAACCTGGAGTATGCACAAACCAGGCTTCATTGCTTTGGCTGTGAAATGGTCCTGCGCCAACGCCACCGCCTGTTGGCATCCTGATAACCACATCAGCATTTTGCCCCCAGCGGTAATGAATTTTTGCAAGATTATTTATTATCTGGTTAAAGCCAACGGTAACAAAATCTGCAAACTGCATTTCCATTACGGTTTTATATCCTTCTAAACTTAAGCCCAGCGCAGCGCCAACAATTGCGCTTTCACAAAGCGGGGTATTGCGAACTCTTTCTTTTCCAAATTCTTCTACAAATCCTTCTGTTATTTTAAATGCGCCTCCGTATTCTGCAATATCCTGCCCCATTAAAATAAGATTGGGATGTTGCTGCATGCTTTGGTGCAAACCTTCTTTAATGGCTTCAAAAAATTTAATGTCACGTGAAACATGAGTGGGTAGGGGAGCAAGCAGCCCCCTATCCCCCGAAGGGGGAAAATGAAAACGATTATGTTTTGCGGAAACAATGGATTTTATATGTGGTGCATACACATCATTTAATTCTTCGGATGAATCCCAAAGATCTTCTTTGTTTCCCCCGTCGGGGGATAGGGGGCTTTTTAATTCCTTATCAATATAATTTTTATGCTCATTTCTTATCTCTGCAATTTTAATTTCAGATAAAACCTTTTCTTCAATTAAAAATCTTTCATAATTTTTTATCGGGTCTTTTTCATTCCATTGTTCAAACAACTCTTTGGGCACATACTTTACACCGCTGGCTTCCTCGTGCCCACGCATTCTAAAAGTTTTACATTCAATTAAATATGGCTTTTGATTTTTTATACAATACTCCCTAACCCCTATTATAGTATCATATACTTCTAAAATATTATTGCCATCAATTTGTACACCCTGCATACCGTAACCAATGGCTTTGTCAATTAAATTTTGACAACGGTATTGCTCATTGGCTGGTGTGCTTAAGCCATAGCCATTGTTTTCAATTATAAAAATTACGGGTAAATCCCAAACAGCGGCCACATTTAATGCCTCGTGAAAATCACCTTCGCTGGTGCCACCATCTCCGGTAAATGCAAGTGATACTTTTTCTTGTTTTTGTAATTTATAAGCAAGCGAAACACCATCAGCAATGGCTAACTGCGGACCGAGATGCGATATCATGCCGCAAATAAAATGTTGCTTGCTGCCAAAATGGAAACTGCGTTCACGCCCTTTGCTGTAGCCTTCTTTACTTCCCTGCCACTGCATAAATAATTTATGTAACGGCATTTTGCGTGATGTAAAAACGCCAAGATTTCTATGCAATGGCATTATCCATTCATCACTTTGCAAAGCAAGTGTAGCGCCAACTGAAATAGCTTCCTGCCCAATGCCACTAAACCATTTAGAAATTTTTCCCTGGCGGAGAAGAACCAACATTTTCTCCTCAATCATCCTGGGGAGCAATAAATTTTTATAAAGATGAATTAAAGTTTCATCACCAAAATCTTTCCGGTTAAAATGCATATTGCGAATTTCAACAATTCATTTTAAATAGCAAGACTGGAATAAAAACTAATCTCTGCTTTTTTTAGTTTGATGCAAAAGGGAAGAAACAACAGATAATAATAATCCGAAAATGAAAGCCCATAGAAAGCCGTCTATTTTAATTCCGGCAACAAATTTATCTGCCAATAAAATGATTATAACATTAATGATCAACAGAAACAGTCCAAGTGTTACGATGGTTAAAGGAAGGGTTAAAATAATCAACAAGGGCTTTACTATAAAGTTTAAAAGTGCCAGTACCAATGCAAAAACAATGGCTGTTGTAAATGAACTTATTGTAACATGCGGAACTAAAACTTTAGAAAGCACATAAACAACAATTGCAGTAATTAGAATATTTATTATAAACCTCATGATTATTTATTTATTTAAAACAAATGTAGCTTTCTTTTATCCTTATGTAGTATCAAATTTTATTTTCTTTTTATCATTTAATAATATATTTACAACTAACCTACAATCATAGTTATGATACGCTCTTTTTCTCTTTTAATGTTTTCTTTTTTATTGTACGCCGGATCAACTGCACAAATAATTCCTTCACCTAAAGAACATTTTGGTTTTAATATTGGCGATAATTATATGCTTGCCAATTATACTCAAACTGAAGCGTATTTTAAAAAAATTGCGGCAGCTTCTGATCGTGTTAAACTTGTCGATATAGGCATTACAGAAGAAGGAAGACACCAATATATGCTGGTAGTTTCTTCTCCGGAGAACATAAAAAATCTTGATCGCTATAAACAAATATCGCAGCAACTTGCAAGAGCTGAAAACCTGACTGATGAAGAGGCAAAAACATTATCTGCCGAAGGCAAAGCTGTTATTTGGATTGATGGCGGATTACATGCCACAGAAGTGGTAGGCATACACCAACTGATTGAAACGCTTTACCAAATTGTGAGTCGTAAAGATGCAGAGACAATGCGTATTCTGGATAATGCGATCATCCTTTTTGTACATGCAAATCCGGATGGGCAAGAGTTAGTATCTGACTGGTACATGAGCAACCCGGATGTAAAAAAACGAAATACAAACATACCCAGGCTGTACGAAAAATATATAGGGCATGATAACAACAGGGATTTTTTTATGATGAATGTAAAAGAAACACAGAATATTAGCCGGCAACAATACATTGAATGGATGCCACAAATAATTTATAATCACCACCAGTCCGGACCTCCGGGCACAATTCTTTCCGGGCCCCCTTATCGTGATCCCTTTAATTATGTTTTCGATCCGCTTTTAATGTCTTCTCTGGATGCCATTGGCGCAGCCATGAATAACCGTTTGAACAGGGAAGGCAAGCCTGGCTACACACAACGCAACGGTGCGCCATATTCTACCTGGTGGAATGGGGGATTACGTACCACAGGT
>JBKJLG010000263.1:0-3818 GCA_046596995.1 Chitinophagaceae bacterium | reverse complement strand
GTAGATACATATGTAGAGTATGTGGCTGAGGTTATTTTAAATTATGAAAATGCAATACCAGAAACAAATAAAAAGACTCAACAGCAATTACATAATAAACCATTTCACTTAATATGCCTTGCTTTTAATGAAGCTGTTTTGCCTCTCCAATTTAAAAATATTTTAAGTGAAATAATTTGTAATCGCCCTGAAGAATATGCCTATACATTTTTTAAAGAAATAAGTCCGCCACCTGAAACTTGTTAGGCAAAAAAGGATAGTTTCAAAAAAATTAAATTAAATTCAAAAAAATAAATCATGAAAAAAGTTCTTATTATTATCACAGTTCTTTTTGCTTCAATAGGGTTTACTTATGCTCAAAAAGTACCTGCTAAAACAAAAGAAAAATCTAAAACAGAAACAAATAAAACCGTAGAAAAGAAAAAGTCGTCCGCTTTAAAAAAAGATGGTACACCGGATATGCGGATGAAAGAGAACAAGGAAAAAGCTAAAACGAAAACTGTAGCCGTACCAACTAAAAAAGATGGCACTCCCGATATGCGGTATAAAACAAATAAAAAAACAAAGTAAAACCAACGGTTTTAAACATAAAAAGCACCTCAGCAGTGAGGTGCTTTTTTATTTAGGGTTCACAATACCTTAATTACACGTTGTTGAACATTATATAAGAAAGCATAATTTTTGCATCTCTTCTAACATTGTACAGTTTACATTATACCTCATACATTGTAATGCATTACCTTTGCGCCTCTTAAAAAAGGCTGTGTATGATAAACGTAAATAATGTAACCCTGGCATTTGGTAAAAGGGTTTTGTTTGATGAAGTAAATCTCGGTTTTACAAAAGGCAATTGTTATGGTATAATTGGTGCCAATGGCGCAGGAAAATCTACTTTTTTAAAAATAATTAGCGGAGAAATTGAGCCTAATAAAGGTACGGTTAGCATTACCACCGGCGAACGTATGGCAGTGCTAAAGCAGGATCAGTTTGAGTTTGATGAAATTACAGTGTTGGATACCGTATTGATGGGGCATAAAAAAATGTGGGATATAAGAATTGAAAAAGATTCCATCTACCTTAAAGAAGATTTTAGCGAAGCTGACGGAATGAAAGCAGCCCACCTTGAGGAAGAGTTTGGAGAAATGGGCGGCTACACTGCTGAAAGTGATGCAGCAAGTTTATTGAGCGAGTTGGGTGTTAAGGATGAATTTCATCAAATTTTAATGAAAGATATTGGTGCAAATGTAAAGGTGAGAGTTTTGCTTGCACAGGCTCTTTTTGGCAATCCCGATATTTTATTATTGGATGAGCCAACAAACAATCTCGATGTAGAAACAATTTCATGGCTGGAAAATTTCCTGGCTGATTATCAAAATATAGTTTTGGTTGTGAGTCACGACCGGCACTTTTTAGATGCAGTGTGTACACATGTTGCAGACGTTGATAAAAAGAAAATAAAGATTTACACAGGCAATTACACATTCTGGTACGAGAGCAGCCAACTGGCAGCAAGGCAGGCAACAGACAAGAATAAAAAGCAGGAAGAAAAGAAGAAAGACCTTCTTGAATTCATTGCACGTTTTAGTGCCAATGCCTCAAAGAGCAAACAGGCAACATCGCGTAAAAAAGCTTTGGATAAATTGGTGTTTGAAGATATTACTGCCAGCAACAGAAAATACCCCGGTATAATATTTAAACCAGAAAGAGATCCGGGCAATCAAATATTAAATGTAGAAAAGCTTACTAAGAAAGTTGATGGCAGAACATTATTCAACAATATTTCTTTTGATATTGTAAAAGGACAGAAAATTGCTTTCTTAAGTAAAGATCCGGTGGCACTTACTTCTTTCTTTGAAATAATAAACGGACGAATGAAAGCTGGCAATGGCATTTTTGAATGGGGCACAACCATTACTACTGCTTATCTGCCTAATGATAATACAGAATTTTTTACGGATGATCTTACTTTAATGGATTGGCTGAGGCAATTTGTACCACCTTATGTAAAAGATGTTGACGAAGATTTTTTAAGAGGCTTTTTGGGTAAAATGCTTTTTAGTGGTGATGAAATAATGAAGAAGACGAATGTTTTAAGTGGGGGAGAAAAAGTTAGATGTATGGTTAGCCGCATGATGCTCCAAAATCCAAATGTTGTAATTCTTGATGAGCCTACTAACCACCTCGATCTTGAAAGCATAACTGCATTTAATGATGGCATGATAAATTTTCCGGGAATAGTTTTGTTCACTACGCATGATCACCAATTTATGCAAACAGTTGCTAATCGTATAATTGAAATAACACCTAAAGGATTAATTGATCGCTTATATACTTACGATGAATATCTTGCAGATGACAGAATTAAAATCCTACAAGAAGAAATGTATAATTAAAGTGACAAAATTTTGATAATACTTTTCTAAAACCCAGCGTTGGCATGATTTTTCACATTATTAGTGAAACCAAAAAGTTTGATTTATGAAAAGAACAGTAGTACTATTTTTTGCTCTTGTTGTATTCGCAGCAACTAACACAAACGCTCAAAACAGCACATCAAATTCCTCCACTTACACAACTGCGATAGGTGTAAAGTTTTATCCAACAGGTGTAACACTAAAGCATTTTGTTTCCCCTAAAACTGCATTAGAAGGCATTGGATATTTTTATAATTACGGAACCCGCCTTACTGGCTTATACGAAATTCACCATGAAATAAGCAATGCCGGCGGACTTAAATTTTATTATGGACCCGGTGTACACGTGGGTTTTTATAACAGCAAATACCAGGGTGGTACTTCTTTTGGTGTTGATGGTGTTTTGGGTTTGGATTATAAAATAAAGCAAGCGCCTATAAATCTTTCGTTAGATTGGCAGCCTTCTTTTGAATTTGGCGATAATTTCAATAACGGATTTTCAGGAGGTTTTGGTGGCTTGGCCATTCGCTACACTTTTTAATGAAGAGCATATAAAAACTTTTTTGAATCCCGGCACTAAACCGGGATTTTTTATATGTTTATTTTAAAAAACTACCTTCGGTTTTTAAAATATTTTTCTTGCGAAAAAGAATATTGCAGCTAATAGATTTTTTTTATCAGCCTTTTAGGCGGCTTATGCCTTTGCAAACTTTCAGGTATGCAGCCTGTGGCGGAAGTAATATGGTGTTGGATATTATTATTTACTACATCAGCTACAATTACATTTTGCAAAAAAATATTCTTCATCTTGATGTTATTGCTTTTAAGCCGCACATTGCAGCTTTGTTCATGTCTTTCTTTATCACTTTCCCTATTGGCTTTCTCTTATCAAAATATATTGTTTTTAGCAGCTCGCAATTGCGGGGCAGAATTCAATTATTACGTTATATGCTTATAGTTGCTGTAAACTTGCTGCTTAATTATTCTTTGTTAAAAGTTATGGTTGAGTATATGAATTTTTACCCCACTGTTTCAAGAATATTTGCCACGGGTATTATAGTGACATTCAGTTTTCTCTCGCAAAAACATTTTACTTTTAAAGAGAGAAAAGCAAACCATGAGATATAATTTCTGAACCATGATTTGGGTAGATTAAAAGGATTAAATTGAAAATAAAGGTTGCAATATTAAAAAAAACTGCATCTAATCTCATTAATCCTGTAATCCCAAAAATCATGGTTCAGACAATTTAATTCTCAAATCCCATAAATCATGGTTCAGAAGTTCTTCCTTCTGCCATTTTTGCACCTAAACTCCCTTGGCATAAACATTGTCAACTACTTATAAAATTATTAATCATGGGCAAAATAATAGGTATAGATTTAGGTACAACCAATAGCTGTG
>JBKJLG010000179.1:0-2521 GCA_046596995.1 Chitinophagaceae bacterium | reverse complement strand
TGTTTACTTTGCCAATAGCCGTGCAGATGCCGCCAGCATTGGGTTTGATGATTCAATGATATATGAAGAACTGGGAATGGATTTGAATAAAAGAAAAATTCCTATTAAAAATTTATTGCGTGCAGATGCATTGAAAATTTTTGAAGAATGGCAGAAGAAGGAAGATAAAATAAAATATTAGGGCTGTCGGCAGAATGGTTTAAGATTGCTTCGTCTAAGTTAATAGCATTTCATAACTCCTTTTATAAAAGCCGGCTCGCAAAGACGTACCTTCTTTTAGTGGGATACGATGCTAAACCCTTAGAATCATTTCAATCATTTTAAAATCATCGATTATTCTTCACCTTTATTATCTCTGCCGCAATACTTACAGCAATCTCTTCCGGTGTTTCACTTTTAATTTGAATACCGATGGGGGAATGAATTTTTTTAAGTACATCCAAACTTATTCGTTCCTCTTTATAATCTTCAAACATTTTTTCAATTTTTTTCTTGCTGCCAAGCAATCCAAAGTATTTAAAATCCTTGTTTAGCAAAGCTCTTACGGCAATATCATCTGTGCGATAGCCAAGCGTCATAACTACCACATAATTATTTTCTCCCGAAGGAATAAGCTCTGGTAATTCAGCATAATCTTTTACAATTATTTTTTTATGTACATAAGTGTTGGCTTCAATTGTGTTAAGGTCTTGTCGTGTTTCAAACAAATGAATATAAAAATCCATTGTACTCATCAATTTTGAAAAAGCGAGTGCACAATGCCCGCCGCCTATAATGTATAAGTTATTTTTGTAGCCGATCTTTTCAGTATAACTCCAGTTTACTTCACTTTCTAATTTCAATTCAAAATCTTTTGCAGGTAAAACCTCTTCAAAAAAAATGCCTTCGGGAGAAAGATGAAGTGTCCCGTTTCTATTTTGTTCAAGAACGGTAATTATTTTTTCCAGGGAAACAATATCTTTTTCTTGTATCTTATAAATAAGAATTGTTTGTTCCCCTGAGCAAATCATTCCACTCTGATTTTTACCCGCCGTTTTATCATGAATTTGTTTCTTTATTTGAGAGCTTGTCATCCTTAGCTTGTCGAAGGATTGCAGATGCTCTTTCGCCATCTCCACAAACTTATGTTCCATAATTCCTCCACCAATAGAGCCTTCCATATTGTTTTCATTCACTGACATAAAAAATCCCTGCCGTCCGGGGCTGCTGCCATAACTTTCCAGCACATACAATAACATGACAGGAATATTTTCTTCAAAACTTTTTTTTATAAATTTCCAGATAGAGAGTTGCCTGTTCATACTTTTTGATGAATCGCTTTAAAAAAAATTTACATGGTAAAACCAAGAAGGTTTTTAAAACCTTCTTGGTTTTTATTGGAGTAAATTTTCAAATTGGTAATTGTTTTTCCATGTTCTTTATTAAGCTCCTCCAGGCCTGCGTGACTGAGTCATTCAGGCTGGAGTTTGGGGTTTTATCTTTTTAGGGTACGCTGACATCAGTACTTTTTCCGGCGTGATAGGCGCAGAAAATTTTACATCTGCCGAAGGATTAAATGCTTTGACAGCATTTCTAACTGCAAAAAATGCCCCTATGCCATACATCAAAGGTGGCTCTCCCACAGCCTTTGAGCGAAAAATGGCAAGATTATCTTTTTCCGTTTCTAAAAAATGTATGTCAATTTTTTTTGGCACAGAATAAATATCAGGTATTTTATAAGTTGATAAAGCGTTTGAGCGTAAACGTCCATCTTTATCATACACAATTTCTTCCATTGTCATCCAACCCATGCCCTGCACCAGTCCGCCTTCAATTTGTCCTTTATCAATTATGGGGTTCATACTGCTGCCAAAATCATGCACCAATCTTACCGCATCAAACTCATAAATGCCACGCAGGCAATCTACAGTTACGATTGTTATTGCAGTGCCAAAAACATGATATGCAAAAGGGTTACCTTTTTCTTTGCTGCCATCAAAACCAATATCAGGAGTTGCATAATGTGCATGCTCTGATAAACTGATGCGTTTTATGTAAGCAGTTAAAATCAGTTGCTCCCAGGTAAGGTCAGATGGCTTACCATCCGTCCATATTATTTCATTTTTAAATTCTATACTTTCTGAATTTGTTTGTAAAACTTCTGCAGCTACCGGTTTCAATCTTTGCAATATTGCATCACAAGCCATTTGTACAGCTTTTCCATTCAGGTCAGCGGTAGCACTAGCCGCAGAAGGAGAAGTGTTTGCAATGCGGGTAGTATTCGTAGAATGAACCTGTACTTTGTTAGGATCAATTGAAAACATTGTTGAAGCAACCTGCAGCATTTTTGTATTTACGCCTTGTCCCATTTCCACAGCTCCTGTACTTACACTTACACTTCCATCAGTATAAACATGCACCAAGGCTCTTGCCTGGTTCATCATTATTTTGGTAAAAGAAATACCAAAACAGATTGGCATAAAAGAAATTCCTTTCTTATAGATATTGTTTTCATTATTGAATTTTTCTATTTCGTTTTTTA
>JBKJLG010000363.1:0-6909 GCA_046596995.1 Chitinophagaceae bacterium | reverse complement strand
TTTTCATATGGCAAGCAATCTTTAAGCCTTCCTGTTTTCAGGAGGGCTTATTTTTTGCCCTGCATCATATTCATATAATCAAGCGTGAGGTTTGCCAATGATTTTACACCCAGCTTTAATCCGCTTTCATCCAAATAAAAATCAGGTGTGTGGTGAGAGGGGGCAGTTAATTTATTACCGCCTTTAGGCATTCCTCCCAAAAAGAAAAACAAGCCCGGTACTTTTTGTTGAAAGAAAGAAAAGTCTTCTGCGCCTGTAACCGCCGATTTTAATAAAACATTTTCAGCCCCTGCCGTTTTTTGCAACGAAGGAAGCATTTTTTCGGTTAAGGCAACATCATTATATGTAACAGGATAATGAGAGCTGTACGGTATTTGAACCTCGGCAGTGGCGCCATTTGCTTCCGCTGTTTTAGTGGCAATTTGTTTTATGCGTTCAATTAGCATTTTCTCATCTTCCATACTTAGAGCTCTTATAGTGCCCAGCATTTCAACCTGCTCAGGAATAATATTGGAGCGTACGCCACCATGTATAGAGCCAATGGTAACAACTCCGGCATTTTCTGTAACATTTAAATTACGGCTAACAATAGTTTGTAAATTATTAATTATTTGTGCAGCCGTTACAATAGGGTCAATAGAAGACCATGGGTAAGCTCCGTGAGCCTGTCTTCCTTTCACTGTTATTTTCATATCATTTACGCCGGCCATAATTCCGCCGGGGCGATAAGTTAATGTTCCCACTTCGGTTTGTGAATTAATGTGCAAACCAAAAATTACATCCACCTTTGGGTTTTCCAGCACGCCTTCTTTTATCATTAATTCTGCTCCGCCTTCTTCTCCCTGTGGTACTCCTTCTTCAGCCGGTTGAAAAATAAATTTAACTGTACCACGCAAATCTTTTTTAATAGAAGATAAAATTTCTGCAACACCCATTAAAATGGCCGTGTGTGTATCATGTCCGCAGGCGTGCATTACACCAACTTCCTGTCCATTGTATTGTGTTTTTACTTTTGAGGCAAAGGGCACAGGTGTTCTTTCAATTACAGGCAAGGCGTCAATGTCTGCCCGTAAAGCAATAACCGGCCCGGGTTTGCCACCTTTAAGTATGCCTACAACGCCGGTTTTTGCAACGCCGGTTTTCACTTCAATACCTAAAGATTGTAAATGTTTGGCAATTATTGCTGCTGTTCTAAATTCATTATTTCCTAACTCAGGATGCTCATGAAAATCTCTTCTCCATGTAATTACCTTAGGTTCTATTTTATCTGCAGCCTGGCTTACAACCTGGCGCATATCAGTTTGCGCAATAGAAGTAAGTGAAATAAATAGAAGGTTAACAAGCAATAATTTTTTCATTTGAGATTAATTTAAGATTATTAAAATTCAATACAGGCTGAATACAATTTATGTTTTACTGATGTTTTTTGATCGATATTTTTTATAATTAATGAAACCGCAGCCAGCCATTCATTTGAGGTTCCGCTTAAACCATCAATCATAACTTTTGCTTCATAATTTTCGGCTACAAAAGTGGCAAGGTCAGCACTCTTTTTTGTTCTCCTTAATTCAACAACATTACCATTTATTTTTAGATAACCCGTTTGTTTATTAAAAAAGAACAATACGCTATCACGATTATTCTTTTTAAAATAAGCGCAGGTTTTAGGATAAGATTTTATTTCCTGAGCAGAAAAAAAGCTGATTGTATCGGCGGATGTTGTTACAGTTTTAAGTGTATCTACTTTAATGCTATCAGTTTTAATTTGACTTACATGATTGTTTTCTAAAATATTTCTTTCTTGCGAAGCAGTATTTTTATTTTGCTTATTTGTATTGTTATCATCTGCCTTTGGCAGAAAAAATATTACAGCAGCGCCCAAAGCAAGAATAATAAACAACGCTATTACAAACATTGGCACTTTTACCTGGCTTTTTGTTTTAAAATTAGTACCGCAATTTGTACACCTGATGCCAGAAGGAGTTAAGGTGCCGCAATCATAACAATAATTATTACCCGCCAGCGGGTTGCTTCTGCAATTATGGCAAACATTTCTAACAAGTATTTTGGAACCACATGTCCGGCAAAAGCGGGAACCTAAATTCATAATCGGTAGAGGTAAAAATAATTTTTATGCAATATCAATAAATAAATTGGCAAAATAATTTTTGCTTTTAAAAATCAGTGCAGGCAGAATTTATGTTATGAATAGATAATATATGTTTGCCTTTATCCATAATAACCATCTTAGCTGTTGCAAGCCATTCATTGTCAGTTCCCGCTAAACCTAAAATTTCAATAGTTACATCGTAATATGCATTGGAAAATCTTGCAATATCATTTCCTTTTTCTACACCCTGCAATTCATAAAGCTTTCCGTTAATGCGCAGGTAGCCAAAAACGGTTGTAGTAAAAAAAATAATATTATTTCTGTTTTTGCCAATGAAATAGGTGCAGGTAACAGGGTAACGGTTTATCTGGTTTCGTGAAAAACCATTAAGGTTTATTTTGTCTGCTGAAGGTTTGCTTTGCTTTTTTTCTTCCTCTGCTTTTTCTTTTGAGGCAATATCATCGGGCTTTTTAATGTTTTGTTTTGCAGCACTTTTTGCAATTTTATTAATTGCATTATTATAAACAGGCTCTTTTAAAATGATGTTATTTATTATGGTGTTTAGTGTTTCGGTGTTACTGTTTTTATTGGGTTTTGTATTCTCATTCCTGTTTTTTGCAGCGCTTCTTTCGCTGTTATCATTTTTAACAGGCGTTTTAGTATTTGAGTTTGATATAACAGATACTCCGGATGAGTTGTCAGTTTCCCGGGTAACCATATATCCAATAGCGGTGGCAGCAATGAGAACAATACTTAAAATTAAAACAGCCAGTGCCGCCGGAATTTTTCTTTGAAAAGATGCGCCGCATTGCACACACATTATTGCATGAGGCATGGTAGATGTTCCGCAATCGCAACAATAGGTGTTGCCCTTCAATGGCTCGCAGCCGCAATATTGGCAAACCTTTTTAGAATTTACTTTAGAGCCACAGGTTCTGCAATATGGATGTTGTAATACCATGTATATCGGCAATAAATATAATATATAAGCCGCAGCAATGTAAACACAATCTAAAAAAGTTGAATTACTGCAAAAGACAACACGTCATTTTCTTAAGATGCACTTTAAGTTATTTATTAAGATTACCTTTAATCGACAACCCTACATATGAATATTGAAATAGATCAGCAGCAAAAATTCACCGAACAATTTTATGACTTGACTTCCGAAGCTCCGCAAAAGTTTAAAGATAAATGGGACGGTAACATTAATTTTATCAACCCTACCCGTACAAAATTTATCCCTTCATTTAATGGTAATTCCATTGACATGTTAACCGTTGAGCTGCGTGATAAGTTTGAAATTTTGCGCAATAAATATTTTGCAAAATCTTTGTAAAAATTTTCTATTTATTTGGATGAAGAAAGCCTTCTCTTTTTAATATGCTTCTAATTTTTTGCCGTGTTTGCCATAGCCTGCCTAGCATTCCACCTGCTGCACCGCTTAATGTAAAAGCTGAAAGTGCATAGCCATGCAGCCAATAACCAAATATCCATTTTCTACTGATGGCAAATAATATGTAAGCAACCAAAATAATAATTCCCACCCTGTCCATTTTTGTAACAGCTTTGGTTGATTCCGCATTCCAGCTTATGGTATGCATTCTTCGGCTAACCGGTAAACCAATAACTGCACCTAAAGCAAATCCTGCAATTGCAAGGTATCCTGCAATATCATTTTTTGAAATTTCATAAATGAGTACAGAAAATACAATGATAAAAAAAATCGCAAGCCTCCGTAATCTAAAAAGAAGTTTACGATGTACAAATTGTTTTACTTCTTTTCTTTTACTTAAAGGCATGTATAATATGCTATTTGAGAATCTTCTCTATTCTTGATCCGACAAATCTATCTGTGTAAAATTTTTTAGAATATATTTTTACTTAACCTCCAGCAAAACTACTTTGCCATCCATGGTGGAAGCAATAATATTTTTGTTATTAATTAGCTTAACAGTATTAACCATTGAGTTATCAATTTTATAAGCCCATTCTACTTTTTTGGTGATAGCATTTACCGCATAAACAATTCCGTTTTTAGTGCCAAAATAAACAATTCCGTTTTTTTCAATCAGCATAGAAGGTGTATGTTCGTACCCATAGCCCACATTTATTTTCCATGCTGCTTTAGGCATTGACCTCTCTGCATAATATGCAGCCAGTGTATCATTCATTGTTTTACCATAAATTAATGTTCCATCCTCAGAAATGCCGATTGATTCCCGAACAGCAGATTCATTTGTCCGCCAAAGAGTTTGCCCGGTAATTGCATCAATGCCACTTAAATAGCGGTCAGGCGCAACAATATAAATTACGTCATCTTTTATAACAGGAATGCATGCAGCCGGCGAATAATTTATAACTGTTGATCCATTGTTCCATTTCCAATTTAATTTGCCGGTTGTTTTATTTAATGAATAGAGATACGTATCCCATGCGCCAAAAATAATATCATTTTTATTTATTACCGGCGTACTTACAACAGGGCCATTAAGCCCTTTGAAACTCCACACTTCTTTCCCTGTGTTTAGATCTAATGCACGAAAAATGTGATCGCTTCCTCCAACATATACATTATTATTTTCTATCAATGGGCAACCTAAAACAGCTGCGCCGGTTTTGAATTTCCAAATTTCTTTTCCTTTATTATTTAAACAATAAACATAGCCATCAGCACTTCCAAATACAATTTTGTTTTGATGGACAGCCGGCGATGAATAAATAGCGCCACCGGTTTTATATTCCCATTTTTGTTTCCCGTTTTTTAAAGATAAAGCCGCTACTTTTCCCTGTTGATTGCCAAAAATAACAATGTCATTTAGTATTGCGGGGGTGGATATAACGTTTGAAGATGAACTAAAACTCCAAGTTACTTTTGTATGCGGATATTGTTTGTTAATATTATAATCAGGTCTGGTAAATTTTTTTGTAAGATCATAATTGTGTTTCTCAACTTTTATACCTGCCCATTTTTTTAGTACTCCGGTCAGCGGCTTTCGTTCCGTGAAAAGAATTGAATCCAACTTTACATCCACTAAATTATATCCGCCTTCTGCCTGTTTAGCTCTAAGGTTAGACCGCCCCATTACTCCCGGTATATCTTCAAAATTTAAAACTTTATTTGCATGCCCGTGTCCGCATAAAAATAAAATAGTGTTTCGTTTTTTAAACATGTCAATCACTTCATACCAGTTATCCATTTGGTTATCCATAGGGTAGTGGTTTAAAAAAATTACCGGCATAGAGGCAGATGTTGTATCAAGAATATTTTTCATCCAGTTCATTGCATCTCTGGGTATATGTCCATCACTCATTCTTACATAAGGGCCTGATGAGCATCCGATAAAGCGGATGCCATTATGATCAAAAACAAATCTGTCACTGCCGAAGGTGGAAATAAAACTCATGCCGCCACTTTCACTCCACCCTACATCATGGTTGCCAGGTATTATGTAATATTTTACTTTTAAGGAGTCGAATAATTTCTTAGCCCGGGGTAGTTCCTCATTGGTTCCTAATTCAGTAATATCGCCTGTTATCACTACAAAATCAACATCACTATTAATATTGATGTTATTAATTGTTCGTCGCAGATCTTCCTCTGCTTTGCCATCAGGCGAACCGATGTGTGTATCAGAAATAAATGCAAATCGAAATGGTTTTGTTTGCGATTTAAGTGTGAGTGAAGAAATAATCAATAAAAAAAATAACAATTTTTTCATTGGAGCAAGTTAAGTAATTATGAGGTTGATTTATTAAAGACTGGCTTTCATTTAAAATGCTTTACTTTATTTCTCAAACATTTATAAGTTGAAAACAACTGTCATTGCTGTACTGTTATTTTTTTTATCTATTCTTCAAATAACATATGGGCAATCTTATAAAAAACTTCATAAAAAAGCTATAGTTATTGATACCCACAATGATATTCTCGAAACCTGCATTGGTAAAGGTTATAGTTTTGATCAGGATTTAAGAGGCAAAACACATTCTGATCTGGAAAGGTTTAAAGAGGGTGGTATTGATGTTCAGGTATTTTCTATCTGGTGCGATGGTAAAAAAAAGAATCCATTTGCTTTTGCCAACAGGATGATTGACACTCTGTATGCTACTGCTTTGCGCCATCCTGATAAAATAAATATTGTTTTTACTTCCCAGCAATTGTTTAAAACAGTGCGTAATAAAAAACTGGCCGCCATGATTGGTATTGAAGGCGGGCATATGATAGAAAATGATCTGAAAAACTTAGACAGTTTTTACACACGAGGTGCACGGTACATGACACTTACGTGGAATAATTCAACATCCTGGGCAACTTCTGCAATGGAAGAAACAAAAGACTCCCTTTTGCATCAACCCAAAGGGCTGAATGATTTTGGTAAAAAAATTGTGCAGCACATGAATGAAATAGGCATGTTGGTAGACCTAAGCCATGTAGGCGAACAGACTTTTTGGGATGCGATCAATATTTCAACAAAACCAATTTTAGTATCGCATAGCTGTGTGTATAATTTGGCTCCGGCATTTCGAAATTTAAAAGACGATCAAATAAAAGCTGTAGGAAAGAATGGAGGCGTAATTCATTTAAATTTCTATTCCGGATTTTTAGATAGTACCTACAATAGAAAAGATGCTGCATTTAATAAAAGACATAAAGCAGAGAGAGATTCATTATTGAAAGCTAATCCCGAACCTGTTTATGCTGATAATATTTTATATGAAAAGTACAAAAATGAAGTGCAGGAAATGAAAGCCCCGTTTCATTTAGTATTTGATCACCTTGATTATATTGTAAAATT
>JBKJLG010000044.1:0-8431 GCA_046596995.1 Chitinophagaceae bacterium | reverse complement strand
TGGCTACTTACTCCTTCCCCCATCCCCAATTTAAAAATACCGGAAATGCTTTTGCCCATGTAGCAACATCATGTTTCCCATCGCTAAGTTCTAAATATTGTATGTGTTTATCTTTACAGTAACCTTTTGCAACCAATTCATCAATAAGGCTCACCGTATCATCAATTGCATCTATTATCCCATTGTTATTTCGGTCGGCGGTTTCATCTTGAGTGCCCACTTCAAAAAAGAATTTTAACCAGGGATAAAAATCGCCTTGTTTTATTTGTTTGTGCATTATACGGTGTTTATTTTCATCAAATAAAACATCTTCCTGAGCTAGCGTTCTCCACCAAAGTGAGCCGCTGAATACGCCTACTTTACTAAACTCATGCGGATGATTCCAAACAATATCCAAAGCACTTAACCCGCCTAACGAAAATCCGCAAAATGATTTTTCAGTGAAAGAAATTATTTGACAATCCCTTCTGATAAAAGGAAGTAGTTCTTCAAAAATAAATTGGGTGTAAGCAGCAGCTTTGCTGCCCCTCTTTTTGTAATCTAAAATATTAGCTGTGCCGTATTCATTTTTTCTATCAACACCACAGTGGATGCCCACACACAATAAGCATGAGCTGGGGTTAAAAGGAATATCGTCCAAAATGCTTTCGAAGGACATCTTTTCCAGATCTTGTCCGTCATTTATTAAGAGAAGTCTTATATCCTTTGAAGTGGCAATATTTGGTGGTAAATAAAAATCAATGATAATATCTCTCGCTAAAAACAAGGAAAAAATTGTGTGCTGCTCAACAATTATCCCCACAGCTCTTTCAGTTTCCATAAGATTCAAAATTAGCAAATTCTTCTCAAGCCTTATTCTATCAATGCAATAAATCATCTTAAAAAAAACAATTTTGTTTTCTCAGGTATCCTACACTTTAAAAGTGTAGGATACCTGTACCATAAAACACCTGTACCATAACAATTCAATAAATCATCTTATCCAAAACAATTTTGTTTAATTGAGATTGAAAAAATATATTTGATTGCTTTACATTTTTAATATTGCTTTATTTTTTATGTTTAATTATTTATTATGAAAAAAATTGGTATTCTCTTCGGCAGAGAAAGAAGTTTTCCTGAGGCTTTTATTGAAAGAATAAACAGTAAAAATATCAAAGGTATTACAGCCGAAGAGGTGAAGATTGATAAAGTTATACAGGGTGAGCCGAGCGGCTATGCAGTAATTGTAGATCGGATATCGCAGGATGTCCCTTTTTACCGTGCTTATTTAAAAAATGCTGCACTATGTGGTACCGCAGTTATCAATAATCCTTTTTGGTGGAGTGCAGATGAAAAATTTTTTAATAATTGCCTCGCCACAAAAATTGATGTGCCTGTACCTAATACGGTAATTCTACCTTCAAAAGATTTGCCCATAGACACAACAGATCAGTCATTCTCTAATCTTTCTTATCCACTGGATTGGGAAGGCATATTTAAATACATTGGTTTTCCCGCATACATGAAGCCCTTTGCAGGCGGAGGATGGAAAAATGTTTATAAAATAAAAGACATGGCTGATTTTTTTAGCAAGCATGCTGAAACAGGCGAGTTGGTAATGATGCTGCAGGAAGAAATTATTTTTGATGAGTATTACAGGTGCTATTGCATTGGCGGAAAATATGTTCATATAATGCCTTACGAGCCCCGCAATCCACACCATCTGCGCTATGTTGCAGATTTTAAACCATCAAAAGAAAGACTAAAATTAATGACTGAAATTGTTTTGCGCATTTGCAATTATTTAGGTTACGATTTTAATACAGTTGAATTAGCCTTGCGAGATGGAGTGCCTTACGCTATTGATTTTTGTAACCCTGCACCCGATGCAGAAGTAACCAGTGTGGGTAAGGAGAATTTTGAATGGGTGGTAGAAAATGCAGCAAATTTTGCAATTGAAAAAGCAGCTGAACAAAAAGATGAAAAAGATAATCTTACCTGGGGAGAATATATTAAAAGGAGTTCTGCCAAAAAAAAACTTTATACCCTAAATCCCTAAAGGGACTTAAGAAAAAATAGGAATGAAAAATTTATCAAGTACATTATAAACAATAAAATAGCCCTTTTAGGGGGTGTGGGGGTTTACATATGGCCGCAATATCTTACAAACATTTTACACTGGGTGTGGAAGAAGAATACATGGTTATTGATCCTGTAGGGCGGGAACTAAAAAGTCATGAGCAAAAAATTGTACACGAAGGCCAAAAAATAATTAAGGATAAAGTAAAGGCTGAAATGCACCAGGCTGTGGTGGAAGTAGGCACTGATATTTGCCAGGACATTGATGAAGCTTATGTAGATGTTGCAACATTGCGCAAAACAATAAGTGGTATTGCAGATGATTTGGGCTTATGGGTTGGCGCCTCAGGTACACATCCTTTTTCTCATTGGGAAAGCCAGTTGATCACCGATCACATTCGCTACAGCGAAATTGTAAACGAATTGCAGGAGGCTGCAAGAAGCAATTTAATTTTTGGCTTACACGTACACGTAGGTATGGAAAACCGGGAAATGGCGATGCACATTGCCAACTCTGCAAGATATTTTTTACCGCATATTTATGCACTTAGCACCAACTCTCCTTTTTGGGAAGGCAGAACTACGGGATATAAATCTTTCCGTACAAAAGTGTTTGATAAATTTCCGAGAACAGGGATACCTGACTTTTTTGAAAGCATAGAAGCACACGATAACTACATCAAACTATTAGTTAAAACCAATTGCATTGATAATGCTAAAAAGATCTGGTGGGATTTAAGAGTGCATCCTTTTTTTAACACTGTAGAATTCAGGATCTGTGATGTTCCGCTTACTGTGCAGGAAACCATTACCATAGCTGCATTGTTCCAGGGTATTTGTGCAAAGCTTTATAAGCTGCGTTTGCAAAACTTAAATTTTATAATGTATCCAAGACTGTTGATCAATGAAAATAAATGGCGTGCGGGCCGTTATGGTATTGATGGCAGCATGATAGATTTTGGAAAAGAAACAGAAGTTAACACACGTGTTCTGATTTATGAACTGCTTGATTTTATTGATGATGTTACCGTGCCGCTTGGCATCCGCAATGCAATTGGCCATGTACACAATATACTGGAGAATGGCACCGGCGCAGACAGGCAACTGAAAGTATATGAAGAAACAAACAGCCTTATAGATGTTGTGGACTACATTCATTCCCAGTTTTTAAGCGGCATATAATTTTTCCACACACGTTAACAAATAGCTACAGCTTCCCAGGAATCACCTTTCTAAATATTGGTATCTTTACCCGATGAATTTAAGTGACAAAAGAATTATAAGGGTAGCCATTCTTGATTTGTATGCAGGAGAACCAAACCAGGGTATGCGCTGTTTGCGGGAAATATTAAACCAATATTCTGAAGTAAATAACATTGATATTGAATGGGACGAATTTGATGTACGATTAAAAAATGAAATACCTGATCTTAATTACGATATTTATTTAAGCAGTGGCGGCCCGGGTAGCCCGCTGGATAGTGAAGATAGCCATTGGGAAAGCAATTATTTTAAATGGCTTGCTAATGTTGAAAATTGGAATGCTGATGAAGCTAACTTCCATAAAAAATATGTCTTCTTTATTTGCCATTCATTTCAATTGGTATGCAGGCATTGGAAGCTTGCCAATGTTACAAAAAGAGTTTCAACTGCCTTCGGCGTTTTTCCTATTCACTTATTGGAAGATGGAAAAGATGAGCCGGTGTTTAATGGAATGAAAGATCCCTTTTATGCAGTTGATAGCCGTGACTGGCAGGTTATTGAGCCTCAAATGAATGTACTGTATCATGGAGCAAAAATTTTGTGTATTGAAAAAGACCGTCCGCATTTGCCTTACGAAAGAGCCATAATGGGTATCAGGTTTAGTGAATATTTTATTGGCACCCAATTTCACCCTGAAGCGGATGCCATAGGCATGAGCATGTACCTTCAAACAGAAGAGAAAAAGAAAACTGTAATCGAAAATTATGGTGAAGAAAAATGGCGTTCAATGATCGAACACCTGAACGATCCGGATAAAATTTCATGGACGTATGCACACATCCTTCCCAATTTCTTAAACGTTGCAATAGAAAGCTATCAAACTGTACCAGCCTGAGGCTATAAATATTCATGTCTTTAATAATTACTTTTATCATGTAAATTGGCTATATGATAAAAACATTGAGGCAACAATTCAATAAAGATTTTTCCGTAGAAAAGTATAATTCATTTATTGATGATCTTAACAGCAAGCATCCGGGTGATATACTTTTTCGTGTAGCAGAAACGCCTTTATTTATTTCAAAAGAGTTTACGAAAAAAATAATTGATGCCTGCGAAGCGATCACAAATGTAATAGTTGATAAAAATTTTAAGTCCCTAACTGACAGAGCAATACCCCAAGCAGAAAATGTACCGGCAGAAAATGAACACACCCATTTTATAGCATTTGATTTTGGCATTTGCGAAAATGAAAATGGAGAAATTGAACCGCAACTAATCGAAATGCAGGGATTCCCTTCCCTTTTTGCTTTCCAGATTTATCATCCTGAAATTTTGAAAAAGCATTTTAATATCCCTGATAATTTTGACAACTATTTAAGTGGCTATAATCAAGAATCGTACATCGCTCTGCTTAAAGAAATAATTGTTGGTAAGCAAGAAAAAGAAAGTGTTATTCTTTTAGAGATTGATCCGCATGAACAAAAAACGAGAATAGATTTTTATTGTACACAAGATTATCTTGATATACCTATTGTTGCCCTGACAGACATTGTACAGGAGGGAAAGAAATTATTTTATTTTAAAGATGATAGAAAAATACAGGTTAACCGAATTTACAACCGGGTGATATTTGATGAATTGTTACAGCAAAAAGATTCCCTAAAAAAAATTGTAGATCTTACGCAGGAACTTGATGTAGAATGGGTACCTCATCCAAACTGGTTTTATCGCATAAGCAAATACACACTCCCATTTATTAAACATCCTTACGTGCCGGAAACATTTTTTTTAAATGAAATAAAACAGTTACCTGCTGATCTGGAAAATTTTGTACTAAAACCGTTGTTTTCTTTTGCAGGGCAAGGCGTAATAATTGATGTAACAGAAAAAGATATTAATGAGGTAAAAGATCCCCAAAACTGGATACTGCAACGCAAGGTAAAATATGCTGCCATAATTGAAACACCCGATGAACCAGCCAAAGCAGAAATAAGAATTTTTTATTTTTGGAAAGAAGGATGGCAAAGGCCAATTGCCGTAAATAACCTAGCCCGGCTTAGCAAAGGTAAAATGATAGGCGTACGCTACAATGCCGATAAAGACTGGGTTGGCGGCAGCGTTGCTTTTTTTGAAAAATAAATCCGCTTGATTAAACACCATAAATTTGAGGCATTATTTTATATTTACTCTCACCCCTGCAAACCCTCTAATACCTTGGTTAGGTGCATACACATACGTAGGATCAAAAGTTAATGCGTATGGGTTAGAGGGGGTTACTTTTACTTTTCCGTTAGTTTCATATTCAACATTTTTATCAAATGGGTCACTTGTTCTTGCTATAATAAATGGATTACCCTTGTTGGGTGTGAAGTTCAACAAATTTTTTATTCCTGCATAAATCTCTACATTTTTAAAGCCGCTAAAAATAAATTGAATGTTTTGTATACTCCATGTTGGTGAGTATGCCTGGCGGGGGTCAAGTTCTCCCAGTAAAGGTAAACGCATCGGACCATAAACATTCCCCGTATAGTCTATGCCTAAATTCAAGTTTTTAATTTTGTAAGATATTGCCCAGGTGCCTGTAAATTTTTCAGTTAAAAGCTGATGCTCTTTTACCCCACCCTCTACCGTTGATACATCCTGGAAAGTAACGCCAGTCAATATTTTTAACCCATTGCTGAATGCAATATCAATATTGGCGCTAACACCTTTGCTAACTGCATATCCTTTTATATTATCATAAATAATTTTATTTGGATCTGTTTCAAAATCAGGAATTATACGGTTATTAAAATAAGTGTACCAAACGGTTACATCAAACCCAATAAAAGACCCATTTTCAGTGTAAATCTTTTTTAAATAATTCAAGTTTATGTTATAACTTTTTTCTGGTCGTAATTCACTTCTTACTTCTACAGTTCTGGCGCCGGTTAATGCAGCATGTTCTTCAGTAAATAAATTTACTACTCTATACCCCGTGCCTGCGTTCAAACGAATTATATTATTACTGTTGATACTCCATTTATATGCAAACCTTGGTGTAAAAATATTTCCATGTATAGAATTATAATCATACCTGAACCCTAATAATGCCTTATGATTTTTACCCAATGTAATTTCATCCTGTACAAATAAACCCGGCAACCAAATCTTATCAGGCCGATTTTCGCTCTTTACCGAATCAGCATTTGCAGTAGCTGGAGTATTATCATCATAAAATGTATAACGCAATGCTGCACCGGCTAATAAATCATGATTTTTCAGCGTTTTATCCCAGGTTAATTGAGAAAAAGCTATACGCTGTTGTGCTGTATAAGATGTGGTTCCATAGCGGCTGTCCTGATCGTGGTTGTTGTATGAAAAAGAAAGCATCATTTTTTCATTTACCGGCAATTGGTAATTCCCTAACAATTCCGTTCGTTTGGTGTAAATACTCTCTCCATATAAACTATCCCCACCTCTAAATGCTTTCGTCCACCGCACATCACCTCCCCACCTATCTTCATAAAAATATCTTGCTGCTACATTTAATAACCGGTTTTTCTTTCTTGCAAAATTCCATTTTTGAAAAATAGAGATGCGATCCTGCAATGTTACATCAGTGAAATTATCATTGTTATTATCTTTAATATTGCCATACTTAAAATAATTAAAGCCAGTTAAAAATGTAGCTATTTTACCTGCATTAATTTTAAAGCCAATATCAGCATTAAATTCTTTCCAGCTTGTTGCAAACAGATCAACTGATAATGCAGGAGCATTAGCGGGTTTTTTAGTTATAATATTTATTAAGCCGCCTACAGCCTCGCTGCCATACAATGATGATGCAGGGCCTTTCACAATCTCAATTCTTTCAACCAAACTATTAGGAATACCGGATAAACCATATACGGTTGATAAACTGCTTACAATGGGCATACCATCAATTAATACCATAGTGTAAGGGCCTTCCAAACCATTAATGTGAATGTCTCCGGTATTGCAAACATTACAATTAAGCTGCGGCCTTACACCATTTACATTCTGCAAAGCATCAAAAATATTAGGAGTGGGATTTTTTTTGAAAAATGCAGGGGTATATACTTCTACAGGTACAGGGCTTTCAATTCTTTTTACTTCTTTTAATGTGCCGGTTACAACCACCTCTTCCAGATTACTTTGTAAAGAAAACAATTCAATATTCACTTCTTTAATTTCACCTTCTTTAATCAATAATTGTTTTGTTTGTTGTGCATAACCAATACTCGAAATATGAATGACATATTTACCTCCGGATAAATTTTTTATAGAAAAAAAACCACTTGTATCTGTAATTGTTCCTGTATAAATATTGGAGAGTTTTACACTTGCTGATTCTAAAGGTTTGCCTGCTGCTAATACTTTACCCGTTATTGAAGCTGTTTGTGAAGATGCACTTACAATTAAAAAACTAAAAAAAGAAATAAGAGTAATTTTTAGTAACATAGATTTAATAATAATTTGTTTTGCTCACAAATATATAATTGTTAGACGACCCTAACAAAATATTTGTTAAGTTTTTTCTACCTTTATTAAATATGTTATCTTTTACTGAAGAAAATTATTTAAAGGCTTTGCTGCAATTAACGCTGGAAACAGGACATAAAGAAGAGCTGGGTACTAATGAATTGGCAACTCATCTTTCCGTAAAACCAGCCACAGCAAACGATATGCTTAAAAAACTAAAGCTTAAAAAGTTTGTCTCGTATAAAAAGTACGGAAAGTCATCGTTAACTAATGAAGGAAAAAAACTGGCAATTGAAGTAGTACGTAAACACAGGTTGTGGGAAACTTTTTTGTATGAAAAATTAGAGTTTAACTGGGATGAAGTGCATGAAGTAGCTGAACAGCTTGAGCATATTCAAAGCCCAAAGCTCATTGGTAAATTAGATAAATTTTTAAATTATCCCGCCTTTGATCCTCACGGTGATGTAATACCAACTGCTAAGGGTGAAATGAAAATGCCTGTGAAGAAAACACTTGCTGAAGAAGAAATTGGACATAACTGCACAATGGTGGGTGTAAAAGATAACTCTGCAACTTTTTTGCAGTATGTGGACAAAGTTGGATTGAGCTTAAATAATCAGATTAAGATTATATCCAAACAAAATTATGACGACCTGATTGAAATCGAAGTTCATGGAAA
>JBKJLG010000365.1:0-3342 GCA_046596995.1 Chitinophagaceae bacterium | reverse complement strand
CGTGGACCTTTGCATGGCATCCCCGTTTTGATAAAAGATAATATTAACACAGGCGATAACATGATGACAACTGGCGGTGCTTTGGCTTTGGAAGGGAACAAGGCAGAGAAAGATGCCTTTATAATAAAACAATTAAGAGAAGCTGGTGCCGTGCTGTTAGGAAAAACAAATTTGAGTGAGTGGGCAAATTTCAGATCTACAAAGTCAACCAGCGGATGGAGCAGCAGGGGACTGCAAACAAAAAATCCTTGTGTACTGGATCGTAATCCTTGCGGCTCAAGCTCGGGCTCGGGAGCCGCTGTGGCAGCCAATCTTTGTGCAATTGCAGTCGGTACAGAAACGGATGGCTCTGTTATTGCACCATCATCCTTCTGCGGAATTGTTGGTATAAAACCAACGGTTGGTTTAGTAAGTAGAAGCGGAATTATTCCAATCTCTGCAACACAGGACACTGCCGGGCCGATGGCGAGAACTGTGAGGGACGCAGCCATATTATTAGGTGCATTAACCGGTGTGGATGTAGAAGATGCGGTCACCCATAACAGCAATGGAAAGTCGCAAAAAGATTACACACAATTTTTAGATGCCAATGGTTTAAAAGGAAAAAAGATAGGGGTTGAAAAAAGTTTTATGAAAGGCCAGCCGGATGTTGTTGCATTGTACACACAGGCGATAGAAGTTTTAAAACAACAGGGAGCAACAATTATTGAAATTGAATTGCTAAAAGAAACAGGAAAGCTTGGTGATGCAGAACTTAATGTTTTAAAATATGAATTTAAAGATGGCGTTAACAAATATCTTTCTACAGCCAATGCAAAAGTAAAAACGCTTGCTGATGTTATTGCATTTAACAAACAAAATGAAGTGAAGGCAATGCCCTGGTTTAAACAGGAAATTTTAGAAAGCTGCCAGGAGAAAGGTGATCTTAACAGCAAAGAATATATTGATGCATTAGCAAAGTCTACAAGCGCAAGAAAGATAATTGATGGAATGATGAAGCAATACCAACTTGACGCAATATGCGGCACCAGCATAGGTTTGGCAAACTGTACTGATCTTGTGAATGGAGATTATGATGTCGGATTTTATTTTTGCCCGCCAGCAGCAATGGCCGGCTATCCGCACATAACAGTACCCATGGGAACGGTACATGATCTGCCAATAGGACTGTCATTTTTCAGCACAGCTTATGATGAAGCAGGAATTTTAAAAGTTGCTTATGCGTATGAGCAGGCAACAAAGAAAAGAACACCTCCAAAGTTTAAGAATACGGTTGCGGGATGATTAACATAATAAAAAAGCGCCGCATTGCGGCGCCGTTTAACACATGAAATGTAACACAATCTTTAAAACAATTCTTTCTGAGGATTTTCTTTTTCTTTAGGCTCCCACTCCATTTCAATAGTTTTATTGTAATCAGTTAGTTTGCTGCCTATAGCCCGCCATCCCATTACATCTACCATTTTCACCAACTTAAATTTTGCTTTTCTTATTTGCGAACCTCTGCCGGTTTGAACCGCCAGTATCGGCTCATCCTCGGTTGTAACTTTTTCAAGATAATTACCTTCGCCTTCTTTAATAAAAAGAAATTTACTGTGCAATGTTGTTGTCTCAATCTTAAACCTTTTTATATTAAACTGTAATTTTTCTTTATCAAGATAAACAGCAGTGATTACTTTTTCAGGAATAAATTTTTCTATCAATAAAATATTACCTGAATCAAAGCGCTGGGTTATTTCCTGATCAACAATTTCGTAATTACCATCTTTGGTAATAATCAGAATTTTATCATCGCCTTCAAAGTTTCCTAACAATCTTCCTTTGTCTTCGGTATTTAATCTGCCGAAAGTTTCATCAAACCAAAGCTTTCGTCCTTCTAAAGTAGACCTTCCTTTTTCTTTTAGCTTAATTGACTTTATGGGATATTTTGTAACTTGGTTACCTATAGTGCTTCTGTTTTTTATATCAAGCTCTTCAAAAGAAAAATCAAGTTCCTTATTTCTTGCTGATGAGGTGGAGCTTAAAATAATTTTTACGACTTCTGCTTCTCCGTTTGCATTTACACTTAAATAATGCACCCTTGTTTTATCTTCTCCTTTTGCAACATCATACTCTTTATCTCTCGTAATTCCTGTTACATTAAATCGCTTTGCAAAACTTTTTTGTTTTCCATCAAAATAGATCATGTTGTAAGTAGTACGTTCATCATTTTTCTGAAAAACATCTACATAAATAATATCTTTTCCGATAAAAGTCTTGTCTGCAACTTTTACCACTTTCATTTTACCGGCTTTTGTAAAAGCAATTATATCATCAAGATCAGAGACCTCTCCTACCAGTTCATCTTTCTTTAAACCTTTGCCTATAAAGCCTTCTGCCCTGTTCACATAAATTTTTGTATTGGCTATGGCAACATTTTTTGCCTGGATGGTATCAAATAATTTTATCTCTGTTTTTCTTTCTTTTCCTTTTCCATATTTTTTCAGCAGACCATCATAATAAGCCACCGCATAATCTGTGAGATGTTCAAGATCATGATTTACCTGTTTAATGTCTGCTTCTAAATTTTTAATCTGATCGTTCAGATCATCAATATCTAATTTATAAATTCTGCGTACCGGCTTTTCAGTAAGCTTAATAATATCTTCTTTACTAATTTCTCTTTTTAATAACTTTTTAAAAGGTGTAAAGGCTTTATCAATTGCCTGCAAAACCTTTTCCCAGGTTTCATGTTTTTTTTCTAACTCTTTATAAATTTTTTCTTCAAAAAATATTTTTTCAAGAGAAGTGTAATGCCATTTTTCGTGTAGTTCACCGAGTCTTATTTCTAACTCTTTTCTTAATAATTCTTTTGTATTATCTGCAGAAATTTTTAATAACTCTGGCACTCCTAAAAATGAAGGCTTATGTGCAACAATAACGCAGGCATTAGGCGAAATAGAAATTTCACAATCTGTAAAAGCATACAATGCATCAATTGTTATATCAGGAGAAATACCGGGTGCAAGTTCAATAGCAACTTCAACATCGGCTGCAGTATTATCTGTTACTTTTTTTATTTTAATCTTGCCCCCATCATTTGCTTTTATTATAGAATCAATTAATTGTGTGGTGGTGATGCCATACGGCACATCACGGATAACCAATGTTTTTTTATCAAGTTCTTCAATCTTCGCTCTCACTCTTACTTTGCCGCCACGCCTGCCTTCATTATAATTGGTAACGTCAACCATTCCGCCGGTTGCAAAATCCGGGAACAACTCAAACTTTTTGCCACGCAAATATTTTATGGAGGCTTCAATTAATTCAACAAAATTATGCGGAAGAATTTTGGTTGCCAGA
>JBKJLG010000257.1:0-2688 GCA_046596995.1 Chitinophagaceae bacterium | reverse complement strand
AAATTAATCTGCTATTAAAATATCTTCCTGGCAAGAGTTTGCAAAATGAAATTGCAAACTCTTGCCAGGAAGATATTTTAATAGCAGATTAATTTTTGTTTATTGTTTTCATAAAATAGAAACCAGCTTTACCAGCTGGTTTTTTGTGTTTTTAAACGTTACGGTAACCTACAGTATATTCAACTGCCCTAATATTTAGCATAAACGCTCTTACAAATTTTAGATCGACTAGGAAACAAATTACTCTTATTCCAGTAATTTTTTGTCAACTGTAAATTTTTAAATAAAACATTTGCAGAGCGTGAAGCCAGGTGGGCCAGCGGAAGAGCTTCCAGTAATAGAAACAAACCCGCCGCTGGCTATACGTTTGGACAGTTAGGCATAGTGACTAAACCATCTGCATCACCTTATTTTGCTGCGCTTTAAACTTTTTTAAATACCTGCCCTGTTACAGGGCAAACCATATCATCGCACCGCAGCCATACATCTTTTTTTGGGGGAAGCCTTACAACTTTATATTATACAAAATGTATAAGTTATAAAACTATTTATACATGTAATCCAAAACAAGCAACTTGTAATACAATTCCTAAAACGTGCAACAACCTTTAAAAGTATTTGTAATATTTTATAACAATTACCGGCTTATTAATTAGTTGGTTTTTTATTTAGAAGAAGTAATGAAGGAGGATCAATTTTTGTTTTGTAGTAATTGTAAAAGCTGGTAGCGGAAAAACATTTCGAGCCGTGCCTGTATAAATTGAGAATTAGCAATGTTTAATAGATCACGGGCTGCAAGTACTTCTATAGAGCTAATTTGCCCCAGTTTATATTTTTCTTCATACATACTGTAGGATAATAAATTTTGATTACTGGCTGTTAAGGTTGCCTGATACTTTAAGCGAGATGCTTTGAAATCATTTATCAATTGTAAAGTATTTGTGGCAATAATATTTTGTGTTTCTCTGGTGTTTAAACTGGCAGTATTTATATTTATTTTTTCTTTTTTTATCTGGTTGGCAATTTGCATTTTCGAAAAAATAGGTATCCGTAAGCTAAGGTTTATATTCTCTCCCAAATTATTATTAAGCTGTGTTGAAAGAGGGATTTTTTGCCCGAACGTATTGGTTTGATCCACATTGTAATTACTGGCCACATTGCCACCCACAGATAACTTTGGATAAAGATTGCTTTTAGCAATTTTTAATGCTGACATAGCAGCACGCTCTTCCAACCTTGCCTGGGCAATGGCCGGATGATTTAGGAGAATAGTATCAATGTATGATTCAGTATAGATATTATCTGAATATATTTTAGCAATATAAAAAGTATCTACTGGTGCAACGGTGAAATTCTGCTTATAACTAAGGTTTAGTAAATTTTTAATATCCTGCGCAGCGGCAGCAGAATCATTTTGAATGGTTATAAGATAAGCCTGTTCAGTATTAAGCCTTGCAGTAAATGCATACGCTTCATATTTTGTTAGCCTTCCAACTTTTATTTTTTCATTAATTACTTCTAATTGCCTTGCGGTGCTGCCAATATTGTTTCTCGCCAATTGAGAAAGCTCTTTGTTTAATAATAATTTGGAATAAATAACGGTAACATTGGCAAGCAATTCTAATTCTGCTTTTTTTCTTGCAGATCTTGATGCTTCAGTTAAATAACTAGCCTGCTTTATTGCATTAAGTCTGCCAAAGCCTGAAAAAAGTTCCATTTGCAAACCAACTGCAGTGAATCCTCCGCTAAAATTATCAGTAACAAAATTGTTTGTTACAGGATCAATATTTTTACCAAAAGAAAAATAATGCCCAAGATTATATGACACCGAAGGAAGGAAATTAAATTGTGCTGTTTTGCGATCCAGGTGGTTTAATGCAATAAAATTATCCGCCTTTTTTAAACCAATATTTTGCTCAAGCGCTAATTTAAAGCACTGCTCAAGTGAATAGGTGTTGGCTGGCTTAACATAAACCGGCTCAGAATTATTTACAACAGGCTCTATAGTTTTTAATTCAGGTAAAATTTCGTCTTTTTTAATTTCAGCCTGCTTTACGGCAACAGTATCTTTTTTCTCTGGTTTTTGAATAGGTGATATTTTAGGCTCCTGTTTTTTTACGGGCTGAACTTTAGTATCAGCAATGGTCTTAGTTTTTTTAGCAGCTTGTTCAAGCTCTTTTATCTTAACAGATTTTTCCCAAACCCTTTTGCCCTGCTGTCTTTTTTCGGTAAAATAAATTACGTCACACTCCTCAGCCTCACCTTCACCCCTGCATTTTAAAACTTCAATTTTTAATCCATTTCCTGCATCAATTACTTCATTTGGCCTAAACTTACGCACCTGTGCTTGTAGAGACTGAAGGAGAAGAAAGAAACCTATAGATGTTATTATTAAATATTTCATGTGTTATCAAAACTTTTGAATATTTTTTTAATAAAATATTTGTACAAAGGCATTCTGTCAATCACAATTTCTCCATAGACAGCATAACCGGAACGCAATTGAAATTTGGGAATTTCCGTTAATTCTACCAGGGCATAAAATTTTTCGTTTTCTTTTCTGTCAGCCACGTACGAAACATTTCCGTTTAACATACCGTGCTGAAAATTTTGATAGGCATCTGTTTTTAATTTAGCCAAAAGCCCCTTACGCATTTTAGGCATATCTTTTTCGGGCACAATTATTTT
>JBKJLG010000226.1:0-7542 GCA_046596995.1 Chitinophagaceae bacterium | reverse complement strand
CAGAAACTGCACAATAGCAGCTTTCCCTTTGTCTCCCAAATCAATAGAATAATTATTTACATACAGATCAATGTGTTTTCTCATTACCTCTTCCTGCATTTCCTGAGAATGTTCTTTTACGTAATTTGAAATTACAGGATAATTAAAAAAAGCATATTCAATACTTTGTTTTATCAAAGAATCTATTTTTTTTGCAAGTTCGGTGTTTATATTTCTATTTGCAACTATACCTCCCAACGGAATTGGCAATTGAGTTCTCTCTTCCCAAAATTCTCCCAAGTCAATAATTTTCTGTAGTCCTTTTTCTGCATAAGTAAAACGATTTTCGTGAATAATTACCCCCGCAACTTTTTTATGATTGGCAGCTAAAACAAAATCTTCAATTAAATTATATCTTAAAAAAATTTTATTTTTTGCCTGCGGAAATGCAAGGCTGAAAAGAATGTTTGCTGTTGTATTCTCGCCGGGAATCGCAATCGTACTGTTATTTATTTCTTCATCAGTTAATGGATTATTCGCAACTAAAAGCGGACCAACACCTGAGCCCAATGCACTGCCACTATTAAGTACAATATAATTATTGAGCAGTAATGGTAACACTCCATAACTTATTTTAGTTACATCCAATGCACCTTCAATAGCAAGCTGGTTAAGCGTTTGCACATCTTCAAGCCTTGCTTCAAATTCTATTCCTTGTGTATCAATTTTATTATTTACCAGTGCATCAAATATAAAAGTATCATTGGGGCAGGGCGAAAAACCAAGTGTTATTTTCATTGATGAACGATATTAATTTTTTCGATAATTAACTGTAAAGCATTGTTTAAATTGATTATTGCTTTTTTTATTTTCCATTTCGATTTGTCTCTTTCTCCTACTTTGTTGGAGATGCTTCGTACTTGTATGAACTGAACATTTTGCTGTAGGCAAACAAAGTGAAAGGCCGCACCTTCCATGCTTTCTACTTCAGGATTAAATATTTTTTTTATTTGATTCTGCTGTCTTTTTACATCCGAAACTTTATTCACTGTAACGGCTTTTACTTTTTTAAGATTTATTTTTTCCAAAATATCTGACCGGTTAATTAAAAAACCGTTTGTAAAGGGAAATTCATTTTTATCTCCAAAGCCAAATTGAAAAACTGTTTTAAATTTTCCTTTTTCTTCTGCGCCAATATCTGCAAAAGCATCTTCTTTAATAATTACAACTTCTCCCTTTTTTATTTTTTTTGAGAAAGAGCCTGCAATCCCCGCCTGAATCACAAAATCATATTTTTTTTCACTTAACTTTTTAGTAAGATGATATACTGTTTGTGGAGAACCTATTCCACATATTAAAAAATCAACACTTTCGTTGTTTAAATAAGAGGTTATTTCAAATTCGGTAGCAGCAACAAGCAGTATATTCATTCCGCAAATTTCGTATATAGTATCAGATTTTCATTTTTCTCCGCCTACCTTTGCTAAAATTTGTAAGCTTGTATGGTTTATTTAACAAGGATAGAACATTTTAATGCTGCTCACAAACTGTACAATCCTGCGTGGAGCAGGCAAAAAAATGAAGATGTATTTGGCAAATGCGCAAACGAAAACTGGCACGGGCATAACTATGAACTGTATGTTACTATAAAAGGTGAAGTGGATGCAGGAACCGGTTTTTTATTTGATGCAAAAAAATTAAGTCTGCTTATTAAAGAGCATGTGCTGGATAAATTAGATCATAAAAATTTAAATGTAGATGTGCCATTTTTGAAAGATCAATTGTGTTCCACAGAAAATGTTGCAAAAGTAATCTGGCAACAATTAGTTTCTTTTTTGCCAGCAGGGGTAAAATTGCATTGCATTAAATTATATGAAACGCCCCGTATTTATGTTGAATATTTTGGTGATTAATTATCTTTACAAATGAGTAATAAGGTTGCCGTTTATAGAAAGGAACATTTTAATGCAGCCCATCGATTGCATAATAAAGCCTGGAGCGAAACTGAAAATGACAATGTTTTTGGTAAATGCAACAATCCAAATTTTCATGGGCACAATTATGATCTTATAGTAAAAGTGATTGGTGAACCCGATGTTCACACAGGTTATGTAATTGATCTTAAAATTTTAAGTGATATAATTCAGGAAAATGTATTGGAAAGATTTGACCATAAAAATCTTAATCTTGATACTGCAGAATTTAAAAATGTAAACCCCACTGCAGAAAATATTGCCATTGTTATTTATAATATTTTAAGAGAAAAAATTGATGCAAAATTTGATTTGCAAATCCGGCTTTATGAAACTGAAAGAAACTTTGTTGAGTATCCCGCTAATTAAAAATAAAATATGAGTTACAAAAAAGTTGAAGAATTTGGAGGCGATGAATTGGAGGAAATGCAAAAAAATTACAAAAGCATTTTAAGTTTATTGGGAGAAGATACCGAAAGAGAGGGTTTGCAAAAAACTCCCCTACGTATTGCAAAGGCAATGAAATTTATTACACATGGCAATAGTCTTGATGCAAAAGCAATCATTAATTCGGCTAAGTTTCACGAAGAGATGAGCCAGATGATTGTGGTAAAGGATATTGAATTGTATAGTATGTGTGAGCATCACATGCTGCCATTTTTTGGGAAGGCACACATAGCTTATATTCCCAACGGGTGGATTACAGGTTTGAGTAAAATTGCCAGAGTAGTGGATGTTTATTCCCGCAGATTGCAGGTGCAGGAAAGGATGACAACACAGATATTAAATGCCATTCAGGAAACCTTAAATCCTTTAGGTGCCGCAGTTGTAATTGAAGCTTCGCATTTGTGTATGATGATGAGAGGTGTGCAAAAACAAAATTCAGTTACAACCACTTCGGCTTTTTCGGGTGAGTTTGAAAAAAATGAAACCCGAAGTGAATTTTTAAAACTTATCAGTTCAAAATTGCATTAAGTTAGTAAATCCGTTCCTCCGTTAACAGGTTAATACAGATAAATGTTTTAAACGAATAAAGAAATGAAACACGCATACATTTTTCCCGGACAAGGATCACAGTTCAGCGGTATGGGAAAAAATTTGTACGATACAAATGAAAATGCCAAACAATTATTTGAGCAGGCAAATGATATTTTAGGTTTCAGAATTTCGGATGTGATGTTTACCGGCAGTGATGAAGAATTAAAAAAGACAAACGTAACACAACCTGCTATTTTTTTACATTCTGTTATTTTGTTTAAAACTTTAGATGGGGTAAAGCCGGATATGGTTGCCGGACATTCGCTGGGGGAATTTTCTGCTTTGGTTGCAAATGGTGTTTTAAATTTTGAAGATGCATTGATACTGGTTTCAATAAGAGCTGCAGCCATGCAAAAAGCCTGTGAGATAAATCCCTCAACCATGGCGGCCGTGCTTGCCTTAGAGGATAAAAAAGTTGAAGAAATTTGTGCAGGTATAAAAGATGAAATTGTGGTGGCCGCAAATTATAATTGCCCGGGACAGATTGTAATTTCTGGTAGCAATAAAGGAATTGAAGAAGCTTGTAAACTAATGAAAGAAGCAGGAGCAAAACGTGCACTGGTGTTACCTGTTGGTGGCGCATTTCATTCACCTTTAATGCAACCGGCAAAAGGAGAATTATCCAAAGCAATTCATGAAACAAAATTTGCTGAACCCGATTGCCCGATTTATCAAAATGTAACAGCAATGGCAGTAAATTCTTCTCAGGAAATAAAACAAAATTTAATTGATCAACTTACTTCACCGGTAAAATGGACACAAAGCATTCAGGCGATGATTGCTGATGGGGCAACTGAGTTTACAGAAGTTGGTCCGGGTAAAGTTTTACAGGGGCTGGTACAAAAAATAAATAAAGAAATGCAGGTTAATGGAGTTAACTAATCTTTCAATACGCAACAGCCGGATAATTGTAACCTGCAGCAAAAGACTGTCACCTTATCTTGAAAAAGAAATAATTGAATTGGGATTTGCTCCTGTACGAACTTTTCAAACAGGTGTTGAATTATCAGGCACGTTAAATGACTGCATCCGGCTTAATTTAAATTTGCGATGCGCAAGCCAGGTTTTGTATTCCCTAAAAGAATTTACTGCCAACAATGCTGATGATGTTTACAAAGAATCACTGAATATCCACTGGCAAAAACTTTTATCAAACGATAATTATTTTTCTGTTACCAGCAATGTTTTTCATCCAAGTATAAACAATTCGTTATTTGTTAATGTAAGGGTGAAAGATGCCATTGCAGACAGGATGCGAAGCAAAACCGGTGGCAGACCCAATTCGGGCTCAACTTTAGATGGTGCTGTTATCCATTTATTTTGGAAAGATGAAAATGCGGAAATTTTTATTGATACTTCTGGCGAGACACTTTCTAAACACGGTTATAGAAAAATTCCTGGTAAAGCGCCAATGCTTGAGGCCTTAGCGGCTTCAACTGTGCTGGCAACAAAATGGGACAGGCAATCAGTTTTTATTAATCCAATGTGCGGCTCAGGCACCATTGCCATTGAAGCAGCTTTAATTGCTACACATCGTAATCCCGGATTGTTCAGAGAGAATTATGCTTTTATGCATCTAAAAGATTTTGATGTTGCATATTTTGAAGAACAAAGAGCATTACTGGATGAAAAAATTATAGAGTTGCCCCAATTAAAAATTATTGCAACAGACATTAGCGAAGATGCCATTAATATTTCTAAAATAAATGCCGGCGCTGCAGGAGTAGAAAAATATATTGAATTTTCATGCTGCGATTTTCAGGAAACGTCGGTGCCCGAAAGCGAAGCCGGTATTTTTTTTCTCAACCCTGAATATGGTGAACGTATGGGAGAGGAAAATGAACTGGAAGAAACTTATGGACTGATTGGAGATTTTATGAAGAAGAAATGCAAAGGATATACCGGCTATGTTTTTACGGGTAATCTTGCGTTAGCAAAAAAAATTGGTTTAAAACCCAAGCGTAAAATAGAATTTTATACAAGTAAAATAGATTGTCGCCTTTTAGAGTACGAGTTGTATTCGGGCACACGACGATAATTATTTGTAACTCCTTTCAGTTAAAATTATTTATTTCTTAGATTATCCTGATCTGAAAAAGGGGAGAAGTAAAAAAATTTAAAAAAATCAGGGTTTATAATTTTTGCTAAATATTAAAATTTCTTTTGAATTTTTATTATTTGACATGCCATATTTCCATTGGGGCATTATAATTTTACAGCCCTTGTACAATGCCCTTATTTCTTCACAATCATTATAAGATAAAATCCAGTTTTCACGGGTTTTTAAAATAGTTGCCAAATCTGTATGATCAAAATCTTTGTGAGCATTTCCTTTTTTGCCATACAGAGAACTACTGATTAAATAAGGCGGATCAAGATAGGTAAACAATAAAGGATGTTTTTGTAATGATGTTTTAAAGTCTGCCTGTGCGACTTTTATATATCGGTTGTAGTGCTCTCTTAATCTTTGTATTGATGATTGGGTAAACCTTGGATGCTGCGGAGACATGCCGCCAGATAATGTTGCTCCTGAAAAAGAAGAACGGTTTAAAACATAATACACTGCGGCTCTTTGCAATTTTGTTGTAAAGTTGGTCTGTGTTTTTTGCAGCAAATAAAATTTTTCTTTTGCTAAAGGATAAAACTTTTCAACTTCATCTGCCAGTTCATTTGGCTGTTGAGTGAGGCATTGCCAAAATTCAACCAACGGCGAAAAAACATCGTAGCCAAAAACCTTTACATCTTTTGCCGCCACAAATAATTCAATTGAGCCGCCACCAAAAAAAGGGGAAAGCATTGAAGTAAGATTTGCAGGAAAATATTTTGTGATCAGTTCAACACCTCTGGTTTTTCCACCAGGGTAACGCAGTGGTGAACGTACACTTAATATATTTTTTTTAGTTGTGTGTGGCAAGGCTTCAAATATAACAACTACCGGCTCATTTTTTTATTTCATTCTTTTCTATCAGGTCCCAAAGGTTACCATACAGATCTTTAAACACGGCAACTTTGCCCCATTTTTCCACAACAACTTCACGTGCAAATTCAACACCGTTTTGTTTAAAGCCGTTATAATCTTTTTCAAAATCATCTGTATATAAAAATAAAAAAACCCGGCCGCCGGTTTGGTTACCAACCCTGCTTTTTTGCTCCTCATTTGCAGCTTTTGCCAAAAGCAATTTACAATCATCTGAGCCGTTAGGCGAAAGCAAAACCCACCTTTTTGTTTCACTTAAAACGGTATCTTCTGCAACAATAAAATTTAATTTTTTTGTATAAAATTCTATTGCTTCATCATAATCATTTACTAAAAGAGCCAGGTGTGCCAGTTGTTGTGCCATATTATTTTTTGATTGTTATTTTAAACAAAACACTAGTTCCATTATCATCATCAGCAACCAGGGCAAGCTGCATGGTTTTTTTAGTTTCCTGTAAAATAGATACTGATTCTATCTTATGTCCTTGAAATCTTTTATCTAGCAAATCAAGATCAATTATTTTATTTGGATTAATGGCAGCAGCATTTTCTTTGTTAGAAATATTTTTAATGACCCACAAATAATTTTTACCAATTGCGCCATCATCAAAAGTATTGTAAGTATTTTCTGTGCTTATCGTGAGCAGCAGGTTATCTGACATTAAAGAATATTCCAGCCCGGATACACCGCTGAAAAATGCAGTATCATAATTTGCACCAGCCTTAATTATTTTAATGGGCGCCGTGGTTTGTTTATCCCAAAAATTGTTGGCTGTAAATATTAAATAATTTGCGGTACTAGTTTTATTACCCCGGCTGGCTAAAATAATGCCTCCGGGAGTTGCAGTAACGCCTTCGATATTTAATATTTCAATTCCTTCTTTTTTTATTCTTTTATAAAATTCAGTTAGGTCTATTTTCCTCTTTTGTTTTGTGTCCGGGTTTATCAGCCAGCATTTGTTACGGTAAGGCGTTAAAGATCCTGAGCCAACTAAAAGAATTTCCCGAGACTTATTTACAGATACAACGGTTGCTGCTTCTAAATCAGGCTTTACAGTTTTGGGTATTTTTTGTTGCAGAGAATCAAAAATTTTAATACTATCAATAATTGTAAAAGCAGTATCAGTTATTAATACAGATGTAGCATCATCACCAATTAAATAGATTTTATTATTGCAGTATGTGAGCCCTGAACCGGAAGGATAGGATAGCGTTTTGGTTTTTTCAAACGTAATATCATTCGTACAACCAATAAATAAAAATATAAAAGCACCAATAAAATAAGGCAAAATCTTTATCTTATCATATTGCTCTTTTACAAATTTCAAGCGTATTTAAACATTTAAAGTTTTCAATACATCATTCATTGCCCGTACAGCATCAGCACTTTTAGTAAAAGCAGTTTGCTCTTCAGCAGTTAATTTAAAATCAATTATTTTCTCCCACCCGTTTTTCCCAACCACAACCGGTACGCCAAGGCAAATATCTTTTTGTCCGTATTCGCCATCAAGGCTAACACAGCAGGGAATTAATTTTTTCTCATCTCGTACAATTGTTTCTACCAGCGCAGCACCT
>JBKJLG010000142.1:0-2715 GCA_046596995.1 Chitinophagaceae bacterium | reverse complement strand
GTGGCAGCTATTTTTTTTATCCATAGGATTGTTTTTTTTATTGCTTTCTTCCGGGGGTATATTCAAAATGCTTGCCTACAATTTTTTACCCTTCATTGGCTATGTACGGCTTGACGGTGAGTTTGCCATATTTGCAATTCTCAGCTTTATAATTATTGCTGCAATACAACTTAATAAATTTATTAATGAAGAAGAAGCATTTAAAGGAACTGCAAAACATCTGTATTATCTTTTAGAAATTATTTTATTTGCCTCCATCGTTTTTGGATTATATAAAACAATCAGTTTAAAAAACGGAGTGCTTTATTCATTAGGAGATGTTTTTGCACAACTCGGTTTTTCACAAAAATTAAAAACATTAATTGACTCGCTTTCATTTTATGATACGCTCTGGCTACAGGGCATAATACAATTACTGATATTATGGTTAATAAAATTTTGCCTGCGTGAAAAAAAATGGAATGTTTTGGTTAAGGTTGTAATTGCAGAGGTTATCATTGCTACTTTGTTGAATCTTCCTTTTACCGGCGTGGGGCAGGCATCTGTAGCAGATGTTCAATATGTTTTAAACAAATCACCAAAAGGCATACCCATTCCGTCTTTACAGCCAACAATAAAAAATGATTCTTTAATTTCTGCTGAAAAAGATTTAGTGGGTGATTGGAGTTTTTATAATAAACAAATTGGAGTTTCTCAACAGGCTTTTTACCCAATTGCATTAAGCAGTACCAACAAATATTTTTCAACAAGCCGGGATACCTCTTTAAATATCATGCAGCGGAATTATTTGTTCATGAAAAATGATAAAGAAAATAAACAACTAAGTGTTCAAACTTTTACAGGAGATAAAATACAAATAAAAATATTTGCAGAGCAGGATGATACACTTGTTTTTTTACAGGCAAATTATCCGCATTGGTTTTACAAGAGCGGAGCAAATAAAAATGTGACGATGCAGTATGCAGCAACCTTTATTTCCGCACCTGTAAAAAAGGGAGATAACAATATTGAATTTGTATTTGAACCTGTGAAAGTAAAAGTTGGAATGTTGATAAGCTTTATCTCTTTTTGCGTGATAATTATCTTACTGTTAATCAATCCTGCATTTATCAGGAGATCGCTTTTCCCTTCATAGCCTTTGATACAGCCTGGTCCATTACCCGCTCTGCATAAGGGCGGGAAATATTATTGAGCGCTTCTATCTTTGAATGAATAAGATCTTTATCCTCCATAGTTACTGCTAATTGCAAAGCCTGCATTGCATCTGCTGTATTCATTAACTCATCTTTGCTAAGCTCAGAAGAATTTTTTTGAATGAATCTTTCTGTTGTTTCTAAAAGCTCTTCTCCCTCAGTTCTTGCCTCCAGCAGTGCACGTGCGGCAATATCATCTTTGGCATTATTGATAGATGACTGCAACATTTGCTCAACTTCGGTATCACTTAATCCTTGTTGTGGCCTAACCTGAATGCTTTGCTCAACACCGCTGCGCAGCTCCTGTGCTTTTACTATTAATATCCCATCTGCATTAATTAAAAAACTAACCTCCACTTTTGGCAAGCCTGCAGGCATTGCCGGTATGCCAGTTAAATTAAATTCAGCCAGCTTTCTGTTATCTTTTACAAGATCTCTTTCGCCCTGGTAAACACCCACTGCTATGCCACTTTGCCCGTCAACCTGGGTAGTATATTGTCTTGATGCTTTTGACGGGATTTTTGAATTACGTGGAACTAAAATATCCATTAAGCCACCTCTTGTTTCAATTCCCAAAGACAAAGGCGTAATATCGAGCAACAAAAATTCTTTATTGTTTCCTGCAAGAATATCTGCCTGCAAAGCTGCCCCCAATGCAACAACTTCATCGGGATCCATCGAATCATTCACTTCTCTTTCAAAAAAATTGCTTACACTTTTTTTAATTAACGGAATTCTTGTAGACCCGCCAACCATAACCACTTCATCTATATCTTTTATATTAAGTGCAGCATCTTTTAAAGCATTTTTACAGCAAGTGATCGTTTTTATAAGCAATGGCTGTATAATTTCTTCAAACTGAGTTTTAGTAATACTTATTTTTTTATCATTCAAAGTATCCTCAAAAAGATCATTGGAAGAAAGATGCTTTTTTGCGTCTTCTGCTTTTAGCCTTATTGTCTGAATAAATGATTTATCATTCTGGATATAATTTTCGGTGATACCCAAATTATGCAGCCAGAATTTTACAATTGCATTATCAATATCATCGCCGCCCAGGTAGGTGTCACCATTGGTGGAAAGCACTTCAAAAATGCCATTGCTGATTCTTAAAATAGAAATATCAAAAGTCCCGCCACCCAAATCGTACACAGCAATTGTTTTTTTATCTTCTTTATTAAGCCCAATGCCATAAGCCAGACTAGCAGCAGTTGGCTCATTAATAATTCGCAATACATCAAGTCCTGCAAGCTTTCCGGCATCACGTGTTGCCTGCCGCTGTGCATCATTAAAATATGCCGGAACAGTTATCACGGCTTTGTTTACAGGGGTTTTTAAAATATGTTCAGCTCTCTGCTTTAATTCTTTTAAAATAAAAGAAGATAGTTCAACCGGTGAATAAAACTTTTCTCCCACCTGAATTTTTACAAGGCTTTCAGTGGCATCATCAATAATTTTATAGGTAAAAAAAGAACTGTTATTTTTTATATCGTTGTAAGATTTTCCCATCAGCCTTTTAGCA
>JBKJLG010000137.1:0-3826 GCA_046596995.1 Chitinophagaceae bacterium | reverse complement strand
CTGATTCCAATTGTACTCCTTATTATTATGGTCATTCTGTATTTCACCTTCCACACTTACCGGGAGGTATTGATTGTACTGTCAAGTATACCTGTAGCCTTAGTAGGCGGTGCTTATTCCCTTTTCTTTTTTGATGTAAACTTTTCAGTAGCGGTCGCTGTAGGCTTTATTGCCTTATTTGGTATAGCGGTAGAAACGGGAGTACTGATGTTGGTGTACTTAAATAACTCTTTATACAATAAGGTGCGCAAAAAAAAGGAATCAGGCGAGCCTTTGAAAAACAAGGATATTGAAGAAGCGGTGTATGAAGGTGCTGCTCTCCGGTTGCGACCGAAATTAATGACTGTATTGGTGGACATATTTGGTTTATTACCACTGTTGCTGGCAGCAGGAACTGGTAGCGATGTAATGAAGCCCATCGCTATTCCATTTGTATTTGGCCTGGTTACCTCTACATTTTTTGTATTGATTGTTTTACCCGCCATGTATGCACTTGTTCGTGAAAATGAATTAAAGAAAAGAGGCAAAGTAATAATTGAAGAATTAAAAGATTAAAAAAAAAGAACAATGGGCAATAGACAATTGGCAATAAGCAATAGGTAATAAGCATGGGTTATGTTGTTTAAATTTTTGAGCCAGGCGATAGTGCTACTATGAAGCATCGTTGCGTCGCACTCTTGTACTTTCTTATCATTATTGAGCAAAATAGAAAGTCATCAATTTTTGTTTAGGATATGGCACATTAAATATTTAGAAATGAAAATAATATTAAAATCAACAATTACCTGTCCGCAATGCGGATATCAGAAGGAAGAACTAATGCCTGTTGATGCATGCCTGTATTTTTATGAATGTGAGCAATGTAAAACAAAATTAAAACCAAAAGCGGGGGATTGTTGTGTCTTTTGTTCTTATGGTACCGTGCCCTGCCCGCCGGTTCAACAAAGCAAAAATTGCTGTACCTAAAAATTATACCAATGAAAAAAATAATAGTCATATTACTTATTACGCTTTCAGGCAAAATAAACTTCGGGCAGCAGGTTTTACAACTCAATGCGGTTATAGATGCTATTCAACAATCACATCCTTCCATAAAAATGTACGATGCTGAAATACGTTCCATGGATGAAGCCGCCAAAGGAGCAAAAAGCTGGATGCCACCGGAGATAAACACTGGACTGTGGATGGTGCCTTATAAAACCGGCTTGTGGAAGAAAAACGATATGGGTGAAACAGGTATGGGGCAATACATGATCGGGGGCCAGCAAATGTTTCCAAACAAAAAGAAACAAAATGCCGACGCCGCTTACATGGGAGCCATGTCATCAGTAGAAAAGGAAAAAAAGAACGCCACGCTCAATGAATTGGTTAATGATGCCAAACAGTTTTACTACGAATGGATAATCCTTAAAAAGAAACTGGTGGTACTTGAGCAAAATGAAAACCTGCTGAATTTTATGATAAAGAATACGGAGATCAGGTATAAGAACGGTATGGGAAAATTAAGCGCTTATTATAAGGCTAAAGCTGCATTGGGTAGTGTACAAAATATGCAACTGATGTTTGAGAACGACATTAAAGAAAAACGTATCCGCCTCAATTCCCTGATGGGTAGGAATGCTGTGACAGATTTTGATATTGATACAACTTACCAGTTAAACGATTATTCAAATACTGTATTTGACAGTACGCTTTTTTATAACAACCGCAGCAATTTAAAAGCCATTGATAAAGACATTAACCTTACTTTTTTAAAACAGGAAACAGAAAGACAAAGCCTGAAGCCGCAATTTGGTATTCGCTATGACCACATGTTTGGGTTCGGAGGTTTTCCCATGCAATTTACTTTAATGGGTATGGTTAAACTGCCTTTGGCGAGGTGGTCTGCCAGAATGAATAAGGCAAATATTGTAAGCCTGAAATGGAAGGCCGAAGCACTGCAATCGCAAAAACTGATGATGCTGAATGAATATAGCGGAATGGCTTATAGTATGCGTAATGAAATAGCTTTAAAGAACAAACAATTGAAATTGTACGAGGAAAATATCATACCAGCATTAAAAAATAATTACAAAACCATGCAATTGGGATATGAGCAGAATACAGAAGAACTGTTCATGCTTTTTGATGCCTGGGAAACTTTATACATGACACAGTTGGAATACCTGAATCAATTACAACAGCTTTTAACCAACCAGGCTCAATTAGAACGCATTTTAGAAATCAAGTGAATATGAAAAGAAGCATTATACATCTTGCAGCATTTTCTTTATTATTGTTTTCATCAGCATGTAATAGTGATAAAAAGGAAGATCATACTCAACACACTAGTGCAGATAATGGCAAAGAGTTATATACCTGTTCCATGCATCCTCAAATTATTCGTGATAAACCGGGTAATTGTCCCATATGTGGAATGCAACTGGTAAAAAAAGAAACGAATTCAGCACAAATAGCCGATGTACAGTTAGAGTCCTTGTTAAAACCTACAAACCAGTATATCATTTCTAATATTGCAGTTACTGCTATAAAAAAAGAAGAGGTAGTGGCTAAAATAGATGCGCTTGGAAGGGTTGAGTACGATACCCGTATGATCGGAAATATTTCAGCAAGAATAAATGGAAGGATCGAAAAATTATATGTTAGGTATAAATACCAATACTTTAAAGCAGGCCAGAAAATAATGGAGATCTACAGCCCGGAGCTACTTACTGCACAACAAAATTTACTGTTCATTTTAAAAAATGATGCAGGTAATGTTTCATTGATAGCAGCAGCCCAACAAAAATTATTATTGTTAGGTATGAGTTCAAACCAGCTACAAAGAATAATACAAACAGGTAAGCCCTTGTTTGCTGTAACGGTCTATAGCAATGTAAGTGGCCATGTGCATAATGCCGGCGAGGGTGCTGCTGCTATGAGCCCGAAGGCATCTTCATCAGCGATGAGTGCTATTAATCCAAATACAGAATTATTAAATTTAAAAGAAGGTATGTATGTGAAAAAGGGGCAAGTTCTCTTTAGTGTTTACAATCCTTCAAAAGCATGGGCATTATTAGATATCTATACCGATGGACAGGCCTTAGTTCAAAAAGGGCAATTGGTAAAAATAACCCCGGAGACTGCACCAGGAAAAGCTTTCCAGGGGCATATTGATTTTATAGAGCCTTTTTACAGGGAAGGAAGCCGGACTACTTCAGCAAGGGTATACTTTGATAATTCCAGCATGCGATTGCCGGTGGGAAGCCAGGTGCGTGGGTTAATATTTTCAAGTCCGGCCATGAGGTATTGGTTGCCAAAGGAAGCCATAACCTCATTGGGTATTGACAGAATTGTTTTTTTGAAAGTTACTGATGGCTTTAGGCCTGTGAAGGTTACTACCGGAATTACAATCGATAATAACATACAAATTATACGCGGATTATCAGAAACAGATTCTGTAGCAATAAAAGCACAGTTTTTAATTGATAGCGAAAGCTTTATTAAAACAATGGGCAATGGGCAAAGGGCAAAGGGCAATACTGATTAATAAAAAACTTAAAAGCATAAACTATGAGTTATCAAAAAATAAATCATACAAAAGTTTATAAGCTTGCTTTTGAACTTGCGATGAAAATTTTTGAAGTATCTAAAATGTTTCCAAAGGAAGAAAGATATTCTCTTACCAACCAGATACGCAGGTCAAGCAGGAGTGTTTGTGCTTGCCTGTCAGAAGCACATAGAAAAAGATTGTATGAAGCCTACTACATTTCTAAAATATCAGATGCAGATATGGAAAATGCAGAAACCCAAACATGGTTAGCATTTGCATCAGCTTGCCAATACA
>JBKJLG010000073.1:0-6457 GCA_046596995.1 Chitinophagaceae bacterium | reverse complement strand
GCCAATGCACTTAAATCGCCAAGAGTAGTTTTTTCAACTTTGCTCTGAATATTCTTCACAGCTTTTTTTGTTGAATCTGCATCAGCTCTTTTCTCTTTCATCTCAACCTGCTTTTCTTCTTCTTTAGCCTGCTGCCAAATACGTGTGTGGCTTAGTACGATTTTTTTATCATTACGATCAAATTCAATAACCATAAATTGAGCGATCTCATCTGCACCAATAGTTTTTTCATCTTCTTTAAACAAATGACGTGCAGGTGCAAATCCTTCCAGCCCGTAAGGAAGCTGAACCGTAGCGCCTTTATCATCTTTTCTAGTAACTGTACCTTCGTGTAAAGTACCGATGCCAAAAGTTTCTTCTAAAGAATTCCATGGATCTTCTTCAATTTGTTTGTGACCTAACTGAAGTTTGCGATTCTCTTTATCAATGCTCATGATGATAACATCAATCTCACTGCCGGTTTTTGTGTATTCATTAGGATTGTTGAATCGCTTTAACCAGCTAAGATCACTAATGTGTATCATGCCCCCAATGCCCGGCGATAATTCAACAAATACACCGTAAGGAGTGATGTTTTTAACCAAACCTTTGTGCTTGCTGCCTTCAGGATATTGATTTTCAATTGTGCTCCATGGATCTTCGCTCATTTGCTTGATAGATAAGCTCATTTTACGATCTTCCTTACTAAGTGTTACCACTTTTGCTTCATGCTCATCGCCAAGCTTAAAGAATTCTTTAGCGTTGATAGGAGTGTTCGCCCAGGTTATTTCACTTACGTGAACAAGACCTTCAACACCAGGGAAAATCTCTAAGAAAGCACCGTAATCTTCTATATTAACTACTTTACCTTTTACCACTTCACCTTCTTTAATTGTTTCAGGCAAAGTATCCCACGGATGAGGAGTTAATTGTTTTAAACCAAGGCTGATGCGTTTTTTGTCATCATCAAAATCCAACACAACCACGTTTAATTTCTGATCTAATTTTAATACTTCTGTTGGGTGGTTGATACGCCCCCATGAAATATCAGTGATATAAAGTAAACCATCTAAGCCACCAAGATCAAGGAATGCACCGAAGTCTGTAATGTTTTTGATAGTCCCTTCCAACACTTGTCCTTTCTCCAGCTTGCCCATAATTTCGGCACGCTGTTGTTCAATATCACTTTCAATAAGTGCTTTGTGAGATACAACTGCATTCTTAATTGCTTCGTTTATCTTAACAACTTTAAATTCCATTGTCTTTCCAACAAACTGATCATAATCAGTCACGGGCTTAACATCGATTTGAGATCCTGGTAAGAAAGTTTCCATACCAAAAACATCAACGATAAGACCACCTTTTGTTTTGCTGGTAACAAGACCTGTAACAATTTCACCTGTCTTATGCATTTCAACAATTTTTTCCCATGCTCTTGTAGTACGGGCTTGCTTACGGCTAAGATGAAGGTTACCATCTTTGTCTTCTTTTTCTGCAACAAGTACTTCCACTTCGTCGCCGACTTTTAGGTTTGGCAGATCACGAAATTCGTTTAGTGAAACAAGACCATCACTTTTAAAACCAATGTTTACAACAACATCAGTTTTGGTTAAACCAACAATAATTCCGTTGATCATTTCACCATCATTAATTTGCTTGAAAGTATTTTCATAAACATGATCATACTTTTCTTTTTCTTCTTTGTTGTAGCTTGTTACATTACGCTTGTCAACACTCCAGTCAAAATCATCATGCGGTGTTTGTACGGGAGGAATAAATTCTTTTTTTGCTGGTGCTGGTTGTTCAGCAACGGCTACATCTTCATTTTGCTGTTGTGCAGCAAAAGATGCCTCGGCCCCGAATTGCGGGATTTCGGCTTGTGCCTCAACAGGTGGGTTTGGTGTTGCTGTATCCTGAGTGTTATCAGAATCCTGTCCATCAGCATTTTGGTTAATAATATCGTTACTCATAAAATAAAATCCCAATGGTTTTTTAATTGGGAGGGCAAAGGTAGCAAAAAACCGCTTTTGAGCCCTATATAAATGCAGATTAATTAAGGGTTTCAGGCAGATTTACCGTGTTACTGCATATAATTTTTTACTTTCAGCTACCATAACATGAAAAAATCATTTTTAGCTCAAGTTTTTAAGTATAACAGCATGTTGTTTTATGCATGTATGCTATTTATTAGCGGTACTATTTTTACCAATTTATTTGGCTGGCAGATAACGCCCTTTTTTGTTTGGGGCATGTACTCAGAAAAGGAAATTGAAAAAAATAATTACCCCGTTTACCGGATAACGGTAAATGATAGTTTGCGGGTAAATTATACTTCGGGCTTTTCAGATGGCAATCGGTTTTATCTTACTTCGCCCTTGCAATTATATACTTCAATAAAAAACAATAATGGCGCTGACCCAACTGCCATATTTCTACAAAAAAAATTAAAAGAAAAATTTTCCTTTATTGAGAAAAATTTATCAAAAATATTTAATAGTAAAAATGAATACGCTCTTTTTTTACCGTGGTATAAAAAATACCTTGAACAAACATTGCAGATGCCTGTACACAATTTTACAATTGAGCTTTTAAGTGTGAACTATGATGGTGAAAATAATTTGAAGATATATTCAACGCAATTAATTGATAGATACCAATGAGCACATTTGTTTTATCAATTAAAAAAAGAATATTTATTGGCAGGGTTGTGTTTGCCTTTATTATCCTTTGCATTTTGTATGCTTATTCTTCAAACCTGCTATTACATCAACTGCAATCGCCAATATTAAAATACCCTTATGTTGATCCTGTTTACTGGCTAATGCATTTGACGGGTATACCCGAATTTTTTACATCGTCTTATTATACTGCACTCTCTTTTGATATACTTCTTTTCACAAGTTGTTTGCTTGCTTTTCTTTTTCCGCTAAAGCGGATATTTATTGTTTTTTATCTGACTTTGTTTTTTATATATTTTGTTTGTATAAATACTTTTGGAGCACACCACTCACATGCTGCTGTGGGCCTGCTTTTAGCGCCCCTTCCTTTTCTCTTTAAAAGTGATACAAGTTTTAGCTTGATGTGGCAGGCATTGCGCTATTATACACTTTATCTATATGCAAGCTCATTTTTGTGGAAGCTTTTCAGAGGCACATGGTTACATTGGGAGCAGGGAATTTTAATTCTAAAAAAGAATATTACACCTTACTTATTTTATAACAATGATGCAATGCTTTCAAAATTATATTGGTGGTTATTGCAACATCCATCGCTTGTAAATACATTATTTATTATTGGGTTTATTTTAGAAGGCGCATTTATTGTTGGCTTTTTTACAAAACGATTAGATAAAATCCTTTACCTGTTTTCTTTTATTTTAGTTACAGGCTTTTGGCTGCTGGCCGATGCGCTATTTTTTCAGACGCTGGTATTAAGCCTCACACTTGTAAAATTTGAAGAAGAAAAGAAAGCGGTTCAATTAAGATAATTACTACATTGCAAGATGATTGTTTTGCCAAATTATTTGTAATGAAAAAATGGTTCGAAAGCTTACAGAATACCAGTATTGTAAAATCTGTCATCTATTTTTTAGTAGGTGTGGTAACGTATCCGGGCTTTGCCATTATAAATACAATAAAAATATCCGGCACACAACACCTGGAAAATCTCCCTAAAAAAAATGTGTTGTTTGTAAGCAACCACCAAACCTATTTTGCTGATGTAATTATGTTTTTACATATTTTTTGTGCGGTAAAATGGCGTAAACGCAACAGGCTTGGTATTCCTTTTTATTTGCTTAACCCTTTTACCCGTGTAAAGTATGTTGCCGCAGAAGAAACCATGAAAGGCAGCTGGATCAGCAGGCTTTTTAAAATGGCTGGTTGTATATCTGTAAAGCGCACCTGGCGTGCAGAAGGAAAGGAAATTCAAAGAGGATTAAACCCCGGCGATACAAGAAATATCACCCGTGCATTGGAGAAAAACTGGGTGATCACTTTTCCCCAGGGTACTACAAAACCTTTTGCGCCGGGCAGAAGAGGCACTGCATTTATTATTAAAAATGCACAGCCAATTGTTATCCCGGTTGTTATCAGCGGCTTTTGGCGGGCATTTAATAAAAAAGGTTTGAAATTTAAAAAAACCGGTTCGTTGCTAAGTGTAACTTTTAAAGAACCAATGCAAATAAATTACGATGACAGTGTTGATGTAATTTTAGAATCAGTGATGGATGCCATTGAACAAAGCAAAAAATTTATGCTAAAAGGCAAGCATCATTTAATAAGTATTCTTGATAAGTAATTAATTTATAAACAGCGCTTTTAATTCATCGGCATCATCCGGCTTCATCTTTCCGCCGAGTATCAATCTCAATTGTCTTCTACGTAACGCGCTTTCAAATAATTTTTTTTCTTCTTCAGTATCGGGTACCATTTGAGGAACAGGTCTTGGTTTACCATTCGGGTCCAGTGCTACAAATGTGTAATATGCTTCATTGCTTTTGTAGCGGTACTGCTGCACAATATCTTCTCCCCAAACATTTAAATGTACTTCCATACTGGTAGTAAAAGCTCTTGTAATTTTTGCTTCAATATGTACAACATTGCCAAGCTTTATCGGATTGGTAAAAGAAATATTATCTACAGATGCTGTTACAACCGGTGCTGCACAATGCTTTGCAGCTGAAAGCGCTGCAGCAATATCCATCCAGTACATTAATCTGCCACCCATTAAATTGCCGAAAGTATTGGTATCATTGGGTAATACTAATTCTGTCATTATTATTAAACTGTCCGCAGGCTTTTTTACTTCCATCTAAAAATTTTTTGCAAAGATAATCGTATAAGGAGATAACTAAAATAAAGTATATAAGTTATCAGTAATTTCGGCATTCCAATTTTTTATACATGAGTATCTCTTTTGATAATACTGAATTTGCTTTTGCCTATAAATCTGATAAAGAATTAAAGAAAGCAAAATTTCTTTTTTCATCTATGGGCATTGGTTGGCTGGTTAAGCTGGGCACACGTTTAACACCCTGGGCAATTAAAGCGGGCTTGCCAATAAATGGAGTGATACGCAACACAATTTTTCAACAGTTTGTTGGCGGAGAAACCCTGGAAGAAACTGCAACCGTTGCAAAAAAATTGGCAACATACAATGTGCAGGTAATTTTAGATTACGGTGTTGAAGGAAAAGAAGGAGAAGAAAGTTTTAACCATGCAACACAGGAATTTATTAATGTGATTGAATATGCTTCAACGCAGCCGAATATTCCTTTTATGAGTGTAAAGCTAACAGGCTTTGCAAGATTTTCTTTATTGGAAAAACTGGATGCTGCTTCAAATAAGAATGGCGGAGTAGAAGGAAAAATAAATATTGAAGTACTAAGTGATGATGAAAAAAAAGAATGGCACCGTGTGGAATTAAGGATGATTAAAATTTGTGAGGCTGCAGCAAAAGGCAACATCGGGGTATTGATTGATGCAGAGGAAACATGGATACAAGATCCCGTTGATCCATTGACCATGCAAATGATGGAAAAATTTAATAAAGAAAAAATTATCGTGTATAACACCATACAATTATACCGGCACGACAGACTACAATTTCTAAAAAAGAGCTTTGATGAAAGCAAAAGAAAACAATTTATGCTTGGGGCAAAATTAGTAAGAGGTGCTTATATGGAAAAGGAAAGACGAAGAGCCGTAGAAAAAAATTATGCCTCACCAATCCAGACTGACAAAGCCTGTACAGATAAGGATTACAACGCGGCTGTGGAATTTTGCATTGAAAAATTAAATGATATGTATGTGATTGTTGCCTCACATAATGAACAAAGTAATTTGTATGCCACACAACTTTTGCAGCAGAAGCAATTACCATTAACACATAAGCACATTCATTTTTCACAATTATATGGCATGAGTGATAATATCACATTTAACCTGGCAAAGGCCGGCTGTTCTGTAAGTAAATATTTACCCTTTGGCCCGATAAAAGATGTTATTCCCTACCTGATGAGAAGAGCACAAGAAAACTCTTCGGTAAGCGGACAAACAGGGCGGGAGTTGGGATTGATAAAGAAAGAAATGCAAAGAAGGAGAATAAAGAATAAGGAATGAGGAATTAAACTTTAAAGATCTAACCCCTAAACCCCTAAACTTCTCAACTCTGTTGCATCTTTACAATCCTGTTTCCTATAATTGCAAATACTTTATCAGTTTTTTTTGGCTTTATTTTAGCAAGGCCTGTAAACTTACTGAAGGCAGGTAATATTGCGTAATCTTTTGCAAAATAAAAACACGGCAAATATGCTTCCTGCTTTGCAATGCCACTCATGTGTATACCAGGATGTATATGCCCAGAAAAAGTAAAATCAATTTCCGGGGAATTTTCTTCATTGCAGGTTTCTTCAATGTCATGTGTAAAGCAGAAATTTTTTATTGATAACTTTTGTTTTATGATATCAATGGATGCT
>JBKJLG010000312.1:0-11793 GCA_046596995.1 Chitinophagaceae bacterium | reverse complement strand
AACTGAACCATTGACCAATGAGGAATCTGATTGAACAAATGCGGATAATGTAGCTATGCTGAAATTTTTGAAATCAATACTTACAGGGCTGTTAGCCGTTGCGCCAATGCTGTTAATACTTAGTTCCTGGGGGCCTTTGTTCAAAATAAAATTGCGTGCAAAAATATCGCCGTTTAAAAGTTCAATGGTATTATTAACGTTAACTGACCAGGGCTCATAATTTAGTAGCAGGCTGTCGGGTTTTATCCGGAATGAATAATTATTTAAAGTGGGTTGGCGAAGTTCTGCGCTTATTTTGTATTTGTCTTTTGCATTCACATCTTTTAAATTCAAGGCAAAATTGATTACGTTATTGGCAATGCTGGCTGCAATTGTTGTTGGGTAAATAATAAGTTTACCGTTTCGGTACTGATTCATCAATGCATTTAACTGCAGTTGATTATTTTTTGTTACAGCAGTTATGGTTAAGCCACTGATAACATTGGGTCCGTAAATAATTGCAGGGGCAATAACGCTGCCATTTAAACCATTTTGGGTAGAGATGCTTGCATCAATTTTTACAGAATCTAATTTGGTAAGTTCCGGCACAAATGCCCTGAGTGCAGGGTTATCAAATATGGTTGCATTAATAGTAAAATCATGGGCATCTACCCGGTTGGTATTTTTTGTTTTGCTTAATGAGAAATAAGGATCAATGGATTGCTGAAATATATCTGCAAGTTGTGTTAGTTTGTATTTACCATTTATTTCAGCAATTAAAAACTGGCTTCGTACCCTTATAAGTTGATTGTTATTAATGTTATCTGCAAAAATACTTATAGAATCCAGTTGTACTCTTTCGTTATCATTAACTAACACAGCATTGGTGATTAAAATATTTCCAACAAGTCGATCAGGATTTGAACTTGTGATGTCGCCTTCTATCTTACCATGAAAGAATAATAGTTGAGGTGTAAGATGTAATGCCTGTGTTTTAATACTATCAATATCAGCAACCAAATGTATAGTTGGAAATTGCCCGTTGAATGTTCCATTTGCTGCAATATCAGCACGAAGGTTGGGGTCTTTTACGGCAGCATTTAATACATAAGACCCACCGGCAATTGAGCCCTTTACTTTTATATTTTTATAATTGTATTTGTTATAGCCTAGTGATATTATGTTACCGCTAAAAGTTGCATTAGCCGTTTGCGGATCATAGCCCGAGCCTTTAACTACAAAATTACCTGAGAGCGTTCCATAAGTTTTAGGGTCTTTTAAAATAGTGCCGAGTTGTATAGCGCCTGCATTTACGATATAATTATAGCGTGCCGTTTTTGGATTTGCAAAATTTGTAAGGCTTCCATTTAAACGTGCCGTACCCAAAATTGTGGTAATTGTAATGTTTGAAGAAAGATTATTTTGATCTGTTTTTATTTTACCAGCAGCTGTTATGTTTTCAGGTAAAGTAAAGTTAGTAGGCAAAGCATTTTTGGGGATGAGTGATAAAATATCTTTTCTGCCTGTCTTTAAATAGTTGACGTCAAGATCTGCTGCAAATTTTTTAGGATCTGGCAAGCCTTTGATTGTACCTGACGCAATAAACCTTGTATTGGTTAAGCCATTAAATTTTAAATCTTTAAAATGCAAATTATTCAGGGCTCCAAAAACGCTTCCATCAATATTCCATATTTGGTTTGGGTTTGCAAATGCAGGGAGCGTTTTTAAAAGCGGGGCAAAAATTAAAATATCTTTTACCTGTACTGTGCTGCTTTGAAATGCTAAATCCAAAACTATTTGCCCTGCCATTGCACCAACTTTGGGAAAACTAATAACTGCATCCCGGCGTAAAACAGTGCCTGGCGTTTTAATGTACAAATTGGTAAGCGATGTTTTATTTATGGTATAAAAAAAATCTGCATTTAATTCATTCAAGATAAAACCACTTTTTTCTTTAAGGCTTGCTGTTTTTATAATGCCGGCAGTTGTATCTGCATTATATAAAAAATTGTCAGCAGTAAGATTGATTTCAGTTATATCAAGCCTGCCATAATCCATCCCGTTTTTTATTACCGGCAATGAAGAATTATTAAGCCTGAAATTAGATTGTGTTATTGCAATAGTATTTGAGGTGAGGGTAAAAACCGGCAGGGATTCTTTTGCCTGCAATTGATTTTTGCTTACTGCTACCGTTTTTTTATTGCTCATTGATACCGCAACATCAGATGTATCAAGTGTAATATCCTTAAACGAAAATTTACCTGCCCTTATGTCAAGTGTATCAGCATGTGCGGTAAGATTTTTTAATTTTAAATAAGTTGTGATATTTGTTGGCACACTGCGGTAATCAACATCAATATCTTTAAGCACAATTGCTGAATTTTTTATTTTAAGATGATTGGTTGGGGTAGCAACTGCCTTTGCCAGCGCACTATCAATTTTAGGTTTTAAAGGTTCGTTCTGATAATAATATCCTTTAAGCCCTGTTAGCGTAAAAGTGGGAATATCGAAATATAAGTGTATAGGATCAAACTTTTTTATAGGAGCATCAAGATGCTTAAAAAACAAATTCATGTCATCACCGGTAATTACATCCTGATAAATTACTCTTATATTATTAAGGATCACATTATCAATATTCATATTAAAGGTTGATGAATCATGAATTACAGAAGTATCCTTCTGATTACTCATAAAAGCATTAACAATAAATTGAAAATTAAAAACAGTATCCCGGTTTACTCTTTTGATTTTGGCAATAGTATTTTCTAAATTTATTTCCCTAATTTCCACTTCGTTACTTAGCAATTTAAACATGTTAAGATCAACCTTTAACATGCCGCCAGATAGGAGTGTATCTTTAGTCTGATCTTCTATATAAATATTTTTTAAAATAACGGAATTGGGAAATGTTATATCAAGCTTACCTATCTGTACTTTAGTTTTCAATTTTTTGGTGAGAAAGCTTTCAACTTTTCCCTTTACAAAATTTTGCCCGGGTTGTGTTTGAAGAATTAAGACAGCAAGAAAAAAAAGCAATACAAGAGACACAAAAATGTAAGACAACACATTGGCAATCTTTGCTACCACAGTCCTCTTTTTTTGTAGTAAAGATTTGTCTTTTAATTGCATATATTGAAAAGGGCTAAACAGGGTGTTTACTCAACCCTATTTTTACACCAATAATTAAAGTTGCGTGTACAAATTTAGCTTATTTGCAGGCAAAATAACCCCTAAAAACTCATAAAATACAGTAAGAATATTTTTACGAATGGATTTAATGTAAGTCGTGTTAACCCTGTGAGAACACTTTTATATTTTTAAAGAGAATAGCTCAATTTCATTGCCTTTGCCTTTTAGATCAACCGGGCCCAGATTTTCGGTTTGCCATTCTTCCAGGTCAATGTTTTCCATAAATTGTTTTGATACGATAAAATTATGGTTAAGGTCATTTGTAGCACTTCTGATCCGTGCCGTTGTATTCATGGTGTCACCCGTCATGGCAAGGTCTTTTTTAATTACACCAATTTCTCCCACGGTTACATCACCTAAATGTATGCCCACTCTAAATTCGGGTACCAGCCCATATTCTCTTCTAAAATGCTCACTCTTTTTTTGAATATTTTTTCTTGCCAAAATAACAGCATCCATACATTTTCTGGTGTTGCCCTTATCAAACAGCCATGAAGAAACTGCTTCATCACCCACATACTGGTAAATTCGTCCTTCGTATTCAATTATAGCTGCGGAAACCTGGTAAATGAAATCACGGATAAATTTAAAATATAATTGGTGCCCTAATTTTTCTGCAATAGGGGTGGAGTCTTTCAAATCCATAAACATAATGATCCGCTTTTCAATTTTAGGCTGTGCGTATTTACCTAAAAAAATATCCATAAAAACACCCGGTGAATACCTTTCATTAATAAGCAAATAAAGCTGTGTGATAAAAAAGATAACGATCCAGTAAACTACTTTTTGCAACAGCCAGTTTTTGTGCAAAGCATATTCTAAAATATTATTTACTGCCGTTAACGGCGATTGACCTGATACAAGCGTGAAGCTTACAAACTGAATTAAAAAACTAATGATGAGTGCGCTGCCTAGTAATATTGCGCTCTTTAAAACAAAATTTAGCCACAAAGGATAGTGCCGTAATAATTTTTTTAGTTTAATTACAAACAGATAGCCCATAATTAAACTAAGTAAAAACATTAAAATTTCTCTCATCCAAAGGCTGTGCTCACGATGTACTTTTTCAATTTCAACATTTCTTAATAAAACGGTTATCCAGTCAGTAAGCGTCCAGAAAAAAGCAATGAACAAAACTGATCTTATCCTGTACTTAGTAATATTGGATATTCTAAACCATCTATGGCGAAATAATTTCATGATTTGGTTTTCAGGTAATTGTAAATTGAATGTTGTGCATTTAATGGTTCTGTACTTTCGGGGATATCTTTCCTCTGTTCAAGATTTGGTAAAAGCACAACAGCTTTATCTGTATCCTTCCATTGTATTTCAAAATAATCTATTAATTCATTTTTTAATTCATGAGTGGTAATGGGCACACATACCTCAATACGGTGATAAAGATTTCTTGTCATAAGATCGGCAGAGCCCATAATAACTTCTGCATTGCTGCCGGTACCAAATATCATCAGGCGTGTATGTTCAAGGTATCTGTCCACCAATCGTTTCACCGTTATTTTTTCACTTATACCCGGTAAGCCAGGCATTATGCAGCAAATGCTGCGGATAATTAAATTTACGGTAACGCCTGCCTGGCTTGCTTTGTATAAAAGGCTGATAAAATAAGTTTCTTCAAGATTATTAACTTTTATTCTTATGAGGGCTTCTTCACCTCTTTGCGCTTTTTTTATTTGCTCATTTATCAATTGCTCAAGGCGCTCGTTTAAATTAAACTGTGCAACCATTAAGGTATCAAATTTCAGTTTGTTTATTTCGATAGATTTTGCAGCATGGCGGATAAGAAGATCTTTTCTTTGTAAAAATTTAAAAAGAGAAATCAATTCTTTTATGATGGAATTATCCGAGGTCATTAATACATGATCTGTATAAAACTGTGCAGTGGTTTCATTAAAGTTACCTGTGCTTAAAATTGCATAAGAAGCATCTTCAATCCCTTTTCGTTTTTTAACCAGCGCAATTTTTGAATGTACTTTTATGTGCGGAATGCTGTAAATAATTTTTACACCTGCATCTTTCATTACCCGGCTCCACTTAATGTTATTGGCTTCATCAAAACGTGCCTTAAGCTCTATAAAGGCAATTACATTTTTACCATTTTTTGCAGCACTTATCAAAGCATTTACAATATGAGATTCTGCTGCAACACGGTAAAGAGTAATAAAAATATCTGTTACTTCCACATCAACCGCTGCCTGATTAAAGAAAGAAAGCACAGGGTTGTATGATTGATAAGGTATGTGCAACAATACATCCTGCTTATTTAAAACATTAAAAATATCGCCGCTGTCCATAACATTTAAAGAGGAGAGAGGCTTCCATTTTTTATAACAAAGATCTTTGTGGAAAGAAGGAAAAGAAAAAAGATCGCTAAGGTGGTGATACCTTCCGCCGGCAAACATATCCTCTAATTTTACACCAAAGGCGGATGCTAAAAATAATTGCAAGTTTCGTGGCATCCCGTTTTCATACAAAAATCTGGATGGGGCTCCATAATCTCTTCTTTTAAGTTGTTTTTCTATTCTTTCAGTAAGGTTGCCGCTGTAATTTTCTACCAGGTGCAATTCTGCATCTCTATTAAATTTTATACTATATACACCAATAATTTCCAGTCCGGGAAAAATAGAAACAAGATTTTCCCTAATGATATCATCAATAAGAATTACATACTCAAAACCATCCAGCGGGGTAAGGGTAAAAAATCTTTTCAATTTCCCTGATGGAATATTTATAATTGCTTGTTTTAATGTGCCTTGGTCTTTTTCCTTTAAAGTAACAACAAAATATAAATGATTGTTTTCAGGAATAAAGTTGTGATGCTTTTCTCCTTCTAAAAAAATGGGCTGAATAAACGAAAGAACCTTTGAAAGAAATATTTCTTTAATTTCTGCAAGATGCTCCTGGCGCAAAGGAGTGTTGTAATAAAAAATAATTCCGTTTTGTTGTAAGCCAGGGATAATTTCATTTAATAAGGTTGCGCCAAAAATTCGCAACTGGCGGTTTATTTCATCCTGAATTTTTTCCGGAATATCTTCTTCGGTGTCTGCGCTGACTTTCTTCCTGGTTTTTTTATCAAGTTTTGAAAGTGCAATAACGGAAGGGTATCTCACTCTAAAAAACTCATCAAGATTTGATGAAAATATTGAAAGGAATTTCAGGCGTTCGTATAACGGCACATCTGCATCGGCGGCTTCCTGCAACACCCGTAAATTAAAGCCCAGCCAGCTAAGATCTCTGTTATAGAACATGATAGCCGTATTTTATAAAGGTGAACCGGATCCGTTAGATATAGCGTTTGATGGCGATGTTGCATTATGAATTGAAATAGCAATTACAAATGCAATAACTGAAACAATAATGCCAATCATAAAAATAGTATAGGCAAGCCTTATCAATTTATATTTTCTGCCTAAAATAACACCGAGATAATAAATGTCTTTTACCAGTGAGCCGTAGAGGTAATCGGTATCAATCATCATTTTTTTCATTGCAGAACTGTATTCTTCGTAAGTGGCTTTATGAAAATTACCGAAGAAAAGCAGGTTGGTTTTTTTATTCTCAATATCTTCCAGCGTAAATGTGCCTTCACTTATTTTTGGGCGTGTTGCCAAAATAGATATAATAATAGTTGCAACTGCTGAGGTTAAAAATATCAATGTTGGTATTTTTAAATACGTTTCTTCCTGCAGCTTTCTTGCCAGCACACCCAATACAACTGAGATAATAATAGCATTTACCGAAATAAGAATATTGGCTTTACTATCTGCCATATCACTCAGTTTTAAATGGTTTTGAGAAGTGAGCCTGAGCATTGTTTGTATGCCTTTGGACACCAATCCGGATTTATCTTTTTCAAGATCAGAAAGCTTATTATCCGGGTTGGTTTTCTCTTCATCCGGCTTGCCGGTTTGTTCATATTCTTTAATTTTATTCTTTAATTTTTTCATATTCGTTTCTTTAGTTTCTGTAAGCAGATCTTTACTATATGTGGTGTAAAACTGATGCTGTTCCAGCATTTTAAGCGTACTTCTGCTAAATTCCAGTTTATCTATATCAATATTTTTTAACCTCATTTCTTCTCTAACCCGTTTGTTGGTAGTTTTAAATTCTTTTGTACCAAGGTTGTAGGTATCAGCATCGCAAATTATCTGCTGCAAAATACCCGACGGATTGCGTGGAGATTTTGTTGCCATTATACACTTTTCAATTTCATCGATCATCACGCCGTTATCTGAATTTTCGTTCATAAATTTCCGCATAACCTCGGCACTCATTACCTCATGTTTAGATGGCTCGGTAAATAAATAACCTGTATCGTGAAACCACGCAGCAGTAAATAGAATGAACATTTCGTTTTCTGATACATGATAGTGACCTGCAATTTCTTTTGTACGTGCTACAACATTTTGTGTGTGCTTTAAATTATGAAAGGCAAGTGTATCATCATGCAGGCTTTCAAACAAACCGGTTACATAATGTTCTATCTTTTTATAAAGAGAGTTATCCATACTTAAAAGGTAAGGCGAAATTTAGTGCCGAGTGAAAAGTTAAGTAATTTATCTTCTTCTGATATGCCAACCGTAGCTGAAACTATAACGATGTTAAAAGGCGAATAGTATAAGCCACCACCGTATGAATCATGCCATTTTTTTGATGATTCATTTTTAAGCCATACTCTGCCAATATCATAAAAGCCTATTATGCCTATATCTCCGGGTAAAATATACGATTCTGATTTAAATAATTTTACCCTGCCCTCAAGGCTTGCATAAGCCATTGATGAACCCGAAAATCTGTCTTTTCTAAATCCTCTAACAAAATTATTTGCCCCCAAATTAAGCGCCTGAAAGTATTCAAAGTTTTTACTGAAGATATGCCCGCCGCCTGCTCTTATAATTCCTACCAGTTTTCTTTCCTGGCTAAGGCTTGCATAAACTGTAATGTCAGATGTAATTTTTACCAGATTTTTGCTTTTTGTGTTAAGCCCATACATTGAGCTAAATTCAGTGTACCAAGTAACACCACGAGTAGGCAGCAATTCGTTGTTAATGTAATTAATGTCAATCTTCATTTTTGCCCCCAAATAATCTTTCACGCTGTAAACCGTTGCAGAGTCTGAGCCAATGAGTGCAGGTGTTGCAAGAATTCTTTTTTTATTATCCTCAAATTTATTCCAATAGTGGAAATAGGAAGGACCTACACTTACATCCAATACTTCATTAAAACGCTTACGCAAAAGCAGGTCAGTTTGCAAATATTTATATCTAACCCGGTAAAATTCGTTTGATAATGAGGTATTTCTTTTAGTGTTATTTCCAAAACCAAAAAAGTTGTTTAAGGTTGGGTTTACAAATTCAGCATTAAATATAATATCGTTGTGAAAAAGTACAGAGTTAAATATTCCCTGGTATTTGACCTGGTAGGCTTTGTGATTAAAAGCGTATAACGTTGTTAATTTTTGAAAGGTTGAATATGGCTCTTTTCTAAAACCGAATGTTTTTGCAGAAAAGCCAAAGCCAAGTAATAAATTATCTTCAGGATTAAACCCAATATTAATTTGCGGAAACTTGTAAACATTATAAGTATGCCCGTATGGCTTGTACTCATTTACCAAAGGATTAGATGAGAAATGTATATCTGTTTTGGTAGCTTTTAGAATATAATTTCTTTCAAGCTTATAACTGGTATCACTGCTGGTAATATCATATACATAATTAGGAATATTACCTTTTATATTAAATGTATCATTGCCTTTGCCTCCAATCATTCTGATTTTTATTTTAGATTTTACATTTTCATCAATTTCAAATTTATCATTTCCATTTAAGCCATACAGGCGTAATTCTTTGGTAATAGAGGGATCAAATGTTCTGTTATAAATAACGCCTGCTGAATCTTTTTTATTGGTTTTTCTAAACACTATTACTTGTACACCACTATCACCATTTTGTACTTTAAAATATTCCTGCTGATTGCTGCCGGTGATATTAACTGCCCTTGCTAAATAATTATAAAATCTTAAACCTTCTTTCATCAGTACATCTCTTCTGCTCTTTAGCTTATCACTCAATATACCGGCATCCATTGCATACACTTCTGGCGGTAATTTTTTTATTGCTGAGTCTATCACTGCATCGGTAAGATTCTGCTGAAACGAAAGAATGGTCTTCTTCCAGTCATCCTCAGTTAACAGGTTCATAAATATCCGGTCAAGATCTCTTGCCTCCCAATTAAGCCATTTAACACTGTAAAAATCTTTTTTAAAACCCTGTAAAAACTTCATCTGGTTTTTAGAAAGATATCTTAGCAGTAATCCATCTGAATTAAAAAATGCCTGGTCTCTATCCCTGGGTACAGGGTAATATAATTTTCCTTTACCAGTGTCACTTGTTCCCCATTTCCATTGATCAAAATGCCTGTCCCAATCGCCAATAACATTATCAAGCAGGCGTGCTCTTAGATATGCTTTTTGGTCAACGTGATCATCATGATCATCAATAAGCCTGTTAATAATTTTTGCTGTGCTTTTTGTATCAGTACCATCTGGGGTAGGGTCTCTTTCTTCTAATGTGCATACTGTGTTTGCAAACATTTTTCGGTAAATACCAAAGGCAGGGTCATCAGGTACAAAAAAGAATTGCGGATTTGCAGTAGGTACACCTGTTGCCTTAGCTAAACCTGTTATAACCAATGGAGCATAAGGATGGCTGGCAGATATCATATCTTGTACAATATCCTGCGCAAGCGTACCCCGTAAATTTTCGGGCACCGCTTTTTCCGGATCCTTTTCTACTGAGCGAAGTGTCCATTCTTTGCCTTTCCTATCGGTTAAGCGTAATGATTTTGTTTGCTTTCCACCACCCAGACTTTCAATTTTAAAACCACCTTTCTCTCTTCTTAAATTAAACACTTTAAATTGCGTGGGTACACTCCATTCTTTTCGGTAATTGTCTCCAAGAAATTTCTTTCTAAAGCCGGTAGGATTTTTATATTTATCACTTGCAGAAATTATGACACTATCTTTAAAGGCAACTTCCACTTCTCTTAAAGTATCTTCAGGCTTAGGGGGCAGGCCTTTAAAATTAAAGAGATCGGCGCTGTAAGCTTTTTTTACTCCGCTGGTATCTACCGTATAAAAAGAAACATTTACATTTTTATTTTTAGATATATCCAATGTAGCAAACCCGTTTTTTGGAGAGGCAAACATTGTTTTTTTGCCCTTTGATACACGATTTGATTTTGTGCCAGAGCCACTAACAATGTAATGGTAGCCGGAGTCTTTTATAAGTTGCAAAGTATGTTCATGACCTGATACATAAATTACATTTTCATGTCCCTTAATTATTCTTTCCACCTGGTTTATCATATCAGCATAATTGGGGTGGCTCATATCTTCGGTGGTTCCAAAAATTCCCCTGGTTATGGGGTAGATAGAACCAATAATGGGTAAGGGAATGTAGGCTTTGGGGATAGCATCTGTAAAAGGAAAAATATGTTGTTTAAGTGTAAAATATCCCCCATGTATTCCATAGCTTCTAAAAGGATGATGCGTTGCAAAAATTACCAGCTTTTTTGAGTTTCTTGAAAGCAGATCATCCAGTTGCGTTAGTACTTCCGCTTTGGTTTTATAAGGGCAATCAGATTCTATTCCTGGCTTATCATAAGGGTGTATCCACCATTGCGTATCCATTACTATCAAAACAATATCATCAGTAATCTTTACTTCAACTGGTCCCGGGCAGCCATCTTTTGGCAAAAAGGTTACGTTTTTATCGCTTAAAATATCAATATAAGTTTGCTCTCTTATTACTGCCTCCCAACCGTTTGCACTGCTATTATTCCAATCATGGTTTCCGGGTATAAAGATCACCTTAGCATCAGTGCCTTTAGCAATAACGATCTGAGAATCTAACGGAGCCTTTGCTAAATTGTAGCCCGGCACAACATCATCTGGCAGGCCTGTTTTATAAAGATTATCGCCCAAATAAATTATGATGGTTTTTTTGTCAAAAGAAATAGTGCTTCTTACACCATTAACTACAGGATGCCTTCCGTTTTTAAGTTCGCCAGCATCTCCAATTAATATTATTCTTGATTGTAAACTATCCTGGGCAAATGCAAACTGTGTTAGTAATAACATTACAGAGCCAATGATCAATAATTTGTTTTTCATTTAAATTTTCCTATTTTTTTCTTTTAAATACCAAAAGGGTTGCAGCATTTTTTTCCCCAAGTTCATTAGATATTATGAGATCGCCAGAAGGCGTGAAGGTAATTCCTTCGGGCTGGTTAAACATTGCAGGATTAAGCTCATACGTTTTTTTTACTTTGCCATTGGCATCAGCTATTACTAATAATTTATTTACTGAGGCAAGAATAAATAACTCTTTTGTTACCGGGTTAACTGCAGCAGCAGAAGGCTTAAAATGCAATTTGCTTTCTCCAATACTATTGGCTATAGCAACTACATCAATTTTTTTGCGGCTAGCATAGGAAGATGAATCAGGTGAGTAGCCAAAAACGGAAACATCTCTTTTAGTGTCATCTTCACAACTTTTGCAGATGAGTGTTAAGCCGCTTGAATCATCCAGATAAAGCGATTCG
>JBKJLG010000307.1:0-12860 GCA_046596995.1 Chitinophagaceae bacterium | reverse complement strand
TTTAATATTTATTATAATTAATACCCTACATGCTGAATAATATAATTGCTAATATTATAGATCGTATGCGATGGGGATATTTGCTGGCGTTTATTATTCTTTTCTCCTCTTACATTCTAATTTTTTACAGCAGCCAGCAGGTGCTAAACCAGCAGCAGCGTATTTTGCATACTAACAGTGTAATAAATATTTTAGACGACCTGTTGGCCAAGACAGTAGAAGCAGAATCATCGTTTCGGGGATACATCATATCCGGACATCACAGTTTTTTAAGCGACTACAACAGAACACCGGCGCAAAAAGACTCTATAATAAATGTATTAAAAAAACAGATAAGTGATAATGCCTTTCAAAAGCGTAATCTGGATTCTCTAAAAATTATTGTTGAAAAAAAGTTTGCTTTTATGCGTGAGCAAATGATCATTTTTAATAATAATGGCAAAAAAATTTCTGATGCTTTACAAAAAAGAAGTTATACAGGTAAGGTTATAATGCAAAATGTACATGATCTGGTAATGAATTTACAGCGTGAAGAAAAGGCAGCAATGGATTTGCAAACAAATAAAGTTGCCCAATTTTCTAATTTTATAAAGATCATTAATATCTTATCTATTATTATAGCCATTCTTTTATTTTTCTATTCTATAATATCATTTAACAGAGAAAGCCAGGCTAAAAAAATGGCAGATATAAAATCCGTTAAATTTAGAGAAGAGTTAGAAAAAAAAGTTAATGAGCTAGATAAACTTAACACTGAATTAATTGAATTGCGAAGCATAGAAAAATTTGCCGCCACAGGCCGCATTTCAAGAACCATAGCTCATGAGATAAGAAACCCTCTGACAAATATTAATTTGGCAGCCGAGCATTTAAAGTCGGAGATGCCGCCAGGTGATGAAACTGATATGTTATTTGGAATGGTAACAAGAAATAGTAACCGCATAAATGATTTGATTAGCGATCTTTTAAACTCCACAAAAGCATCTCACTTAAGTTTCGAAAAAGCTTTTATCAATGATCTTTTAGATTCGAGTCTGACTTTTGCCCAGGACAGAATAGAACTTAAAAAAATTAAAGTGGAAAAAAATTATGATGATCTTGTTGCACCCATTATGGCAGACGTGGAAAAAATTAATATTGCTTTTTTAAATATTATAGTAAATGCTGTGGAAGCAATGGACGAAAATATTGGCTTACTTATTTTAAAAACAGAAAATAAAGATAGCCGCTGCGTGGTTACCATAACAGATAATGGTAAAGGCATGGACAAAGAATCTTTACAAAAATTATTTGAGCCCTATTTTACAACCAAAGAAAAAGGGAATGGTTTAGGTTTAACCAATACGCAGAATATTATTTTAAGTCACAATGCAAGCATACACGCAAACAGTGAAGAAGGTGTTGGAACTTCGTTTATTATTACATTCAATTATGCTTAAATAACGGGTGGTTTTATTTCTTTCTTTTTACGGGTAAGTTTTAAAGCTTTAAGCTTGTCTGAAAGCCGTAATTTTTTAGAGCCAGTTATGTCATCTCCAAGCAACATACCCCATGGCTCCAGTCCTTCAACCTGGTCGCAAATAATTTTTAGCATTGCAATGGCGGGTACCGAAAGAAAAAGGCCCGAAACGCCTATTAGGGAGCCTGCCAGCACAACTCCTAAAATTGACATAAGTGCATTTATCCTCATTCGGGTAGCAATTATCTTAGGCATTAAAATATTTACATCAATAATGTGAATCCCATACATAATAACAACAACCCATACAATATCACTTGTATTCTCTGATGTTGTTAAGGTGATTAAAACAGTAAATAATGTTGCTGTAAACATTCCTATATAAGGTATAATGTTTAAGATGGCAGCGAGTACGCCAAAAAATAATGCATATTTTATTCCCAGTAAAGCCAGCCCTATGGAATTACAAACAGCAACTATTCCCATTTCAATCAACAGCCCCATCATATAGTTGTTAATCATCAGCTTAGATTGCTTAATTACCACACCAACTTTTTCTCCGTCTTCTTTTCTAAATACTGCATACAAAAACCTGCGTATAAGGTCTCTGTAATACAAGATAAGAAAGGTGTAAATAGGCATTAATATCGCCAACATTAATATTTGCGTGATAGAAAAAAATGTGTCGCTTATGTATTCCGTTCCCGAGTCTTTAATCTTTTCCGCAGCATTATTAAAATATTGGTTTTGTTCTCTGAATGAAATGTGCAGTTTTTGCCTTATCCATTTTTGCAATGAAACATAATGATCCTCCAGATGTTTTTTTATAGAAGGAATATCATCAACAAAATTTGCAATTTGAGTAGAGAGAAAATAAAATATGCCGAAAATAAAAAAAACGGAAATAAATAGCGAGATACCAATTGAGCTAACACGGCTAAGTCCTTTTTTTTCCAGGAAGTTTGTGAGTGGTAAAAGCAAGAGCGCCAGCAAAACTGCATAGGCAAAAGGCACCAACACATCTTGCCCCCAATAAATAAAAAAGCAGATAAAAAATATTACTAAAAACTTAAAGCTTAGCTTAACATAAAAGGGAGAATTGCTGCTCATGATTTGCATATTGCAATTTATAATAAAGCCCTCACATACTATGCGAGGGCTTTCATTATTAGAAATCTAAAATGAATTATTATAATTCTTCAATCCATTTTATTACTTCCTCTTTTGTTTTACCAATCTTTTTTTGCAGCCTGCCTACAAATTCATCATCCTTACCTTCTTCATGCTTTAAATCATCATCGGTAATATCACCATAGGCTTGTTTTATTTTGCCTTTGGTTTCATTCCAGTTGCCTTTAAGTTTTAATTGCCAGCTTTCCATAATTTCAATTTAGAAGGTGATGAAATAAAATATTCTACACTTACTAAGCACGTCTGATAACCTTTAATAAAATTGCAATTACTGCAATTACTAATAGAATGTGTATTAAGCCTCCCATGCCAAATGAACTGCCACCTAAAAAACCTATAGCCCAAATGATAACTAAAATAACTGCGATTAAATACAATAAGTTTCCCATTTTGTTGAAATTTAAGGTTATTAAAAAATGTTGATACAATAATGATATATAAAAATGTTGCCAAAACCAAATAAGGATTGAAAACGATATACACAGGGCGTAATACCTTTTTATAAATGAGTGTTGTTAGGAAATTGGTTAGGTGCTCACGGGGAAATATATACACATTATGAGTATATCGGTGGGTTGTTTGGCAATGCTAAAAGTGAATCAAGAGTTTTATTTATAGTGTCACGGTTAAAGGGCTTTCCAATAAAAAAATTCACCCCTGCTCTTAATGCTTTATCCTTATTAGCCTGTGTATCATCAGCCGTTATCATGATTATTTTAATGGAGGGGTTATCATGCTTAATTTGGTCAAGCATATCTAAACCATGTCCGTCAGGTAAATTATTATCTAGCAATAATATAGCAGGGGTTTGTGCAGACAGGCTTTTTTTTGCCTCTTTTATTGTATTTACAAAGGTGGTGTTTAAATTTTTTTTGCGCAAGATACCGCTGAGTAAAAAACATATATCAACCTCATCTTCTACAATTAATGCTTTTAATTTTTCGGTTACAGGTGCCATCACAGTGCTTTTGTTCTGCTATAAGTATGGCAATATATCTGCCAGTAAATAATCATTGTGTATAAATATTTTTTTAAAGTTTTGGTATGGTCTAATTTTAACATGGTTACTTAACGCCAGGTAATTAAACATCTTTATGAGAAAAAAAATAATAACCGGGTTTACTTACGTTAAACAGGTATTTAAAGAATTTTCAAGCGATGATATTTTAAAGTACAGTGCTTCTCTAGCCTACTATACTGTGTTTTCACTTGCCCCGGTTTTAATAGTAATTATTTCAATATCAGGTGTTTTGTTTGGTAAAGAAGCAATGCAGGGGCACATTTACGGGCAAATAAAAGGATTAATTGGGCCAAATGCTGCGGCGCAGGTTCAGGAAAGCATAAAAAATATTCATCTTACAGGCAACAGTTTTTTTGCCAGTGTGGTAAGTATTGTAATATTAATAATTGGCGCCACCGGAATTTTTGCAGAAATACAGGATTCACTTAACAAAATTTGGGGATTAAGGGTTAAAACACGTAAAATATGGTGGAAATTAATCCTTGACCGTCTTCTTTCTTTCTCGCTAATATTAAGTATTGGTTTTGTTATGATGGTATCCCTTATGCTCAATGCAATTATATCAGCCTTCGGTAAATTTTTAGAGCGTTATTTTTCTGAGTTCGGTGTAATATTTATTCAAATTACAGATGGCGTGTTAACTTTTGTAATTACAACTTTCCTGTTTTCTTTAATGTTTAAAATGCTGCCCGATGCAAAAATAAAATGGAAAGATGTTTTATTTGGAGGCCTGGTCACTGCAATTTTCTTTACATTAGGTAAGCTGGGCATAGGGTATTATTTAGGAAGAAGCGACCTGGCAACCATTTACGGCGCCGCCGGATCAATAATGATAATCATGGTGTGGGTATATTACAGTTCAGTAATTTTATTTCTCGGGGCAGAATTTACAAAGGTATACGCTAAACTATATGGTGGCAAAATTTATCCGAATGAATATTCAATCTGGATAAAAACAGAGGAAATACAAGTTGCAAGTCCTGCTTTAAAAAACAAAGTTTTAGATTAACTTTGCTATCCCTAAACCGCACTCTTCTATGAATACAAAAATCCTCATTATTGATGATGATCTGGATATGTGTTTACTGCTTAGCAAATTCCTGACAAAAAAAGGATATGAGGCTGATGTAGCGCATAGTGCGGCTAAAGGAATTGTAAAAATTTCTGAAAAATTTTATGATATTGTGCTGTGTGATTTTCGCCTGGGCGATAAAGACGGTAAAGATGTTTTGATAAAAATAAAAGAACTCCACCCGGAAAGCATCGTTATAATAATTACAGGTTACTCAGATATTAAAACTGCCGTAGATGTTATTAAACTAGGCGCTTTTGATTATATAACCAAGCCACTTGTACCGGATGAAGTAATTAACGTTATTGAAAAAGCATTAGCAAAGCCTTCGGATGAAAAAATTACCCCCGCCATGCAGGCGCCCGTTGCAAAAAATAAAAAAGCGTATGTAATATCTGCCAACAAAGAATTTTTAGTGGGGCAAGATGGTGAAACAGCTCAATTATACAGGCAGATAGAAATTGTAGCTTCTACTAATTACAGTATTATTTTATATGGAGAAAGCGGAACCGGTAAAGAGGTAATTGCCAAAACAATTCATGAAAGCAGTAATAGAAAGAATATGCCATTTGTGGCCATGGATTGTGGTACGCTATCAAAGGAATTATCGGGTAGTGAGCTATTTGGTCATGTAAAAGGCGCTTTCACAGGTGCTATTGCAGATAAAGAGGGTCATTTTGAATTGGCCAATGGGGGTACTTTATTTTTAGATGAAGTAGCCAATCTTTCTTACGAAATTCAGGCAACCTTACTACGTGTTATTCAGGAAAGGAAATTTAAAAGAGTTGGCGGCACTAAAGAAACTGATGTTGATGTTAGGATAATAGTAGCCTCTAACGAAAATTTGCAGGATGCTTACCGTAAAGGAAAATTCAGGGAAGATCTTTATCATCGCTTTAATGAGTTTTCCATCAATTTGCCACCTTTGCGCAACCGCAAAGGTGATATCCCTTTATTTGCTGATTTTTTTCTTGATAAAACAAATAAAGAACTTAGTAAAAATGTAGATGGGTACGAGGATGATGTACAGGAAATGTTTTTAAATTACAACTGGCCGGGTAACTTAAGAGAATTCAGAAATGTAGTGCGGCGTGCCGTTTTGCTTACTCCTTCGGGCAAAATAAATTCTAAAGTTTTACCTTGGGAAATAACAAACTCTTACACTCAACAACCGGTTAAAGAAACGCATACATCATTTTCGGAAACACCCATATTTCTGGCAAAAGATCTTGACCTTAAAGATGCTGCAGCCAAAGCGGAGTACGATACCATAATGAATGTTTTAAAAGATGTTAATTTTAATAAAACAAAGGCTGCCGAGATTTTAAAAATAGACAGGAAGACGTTATACAATAAGATTAAAATATACCAGTCGCTTTAATTTTTTTTATTTATACCTTTAAAAAGAGGTATAGAATTTGCCCCCAATCTTTTACACATTTATCTGCCGATTCTTGTCGGTATTAAATTTTTTTTATGATCGAGACAAAAGCTAAAACTGTTATAGATCCAATTGAAACCAAGCCAGGCGAAATGAGCACTGTTACTTCTGTGCTGGAAAGATTGCGGATTAAAAAACGTGATAAGGAATTTAGAATGACCCCAGATGGATTTACTGCAGGCAATGGAAAATATTACAATCCTGAAGATCTTAAAATAATAAGAACCTATCGTTTTGAAGGGGAATCTGATCCCGGAGATAGTTCAGTGATCTATCTTATAGAAGCAAATGATGGTTTGGTTGGCTACAGTATGGATGCCTACGGTGTTTACAGCGACCATGACGATGATGGTTACGACGATTTTATAAGAAAAATTAATGTTGAAGAAAGAGATGAACAGCAAATTTTTCAGGATGATGTAAAACCTGGGTAAATATCAGCGATAAATTCTTTCAGCAACATCACGGTATCTTTCCATTATTACTTTTCGTTTTAGGCTAAGTTTGGGTGTAAGTTCTCCGCTCTCTACACTCCAGTCGTGTGGCAGTAATTCAAACTTTTTTATTTGCTCTACTGTATTAAAAAAAGTATTGAAATCTTCTACTACATTTTTATACAACTCAATTACTTTTTCATTTTTAATTATCTCAGCATCCGATATATAAGGAATATTATTGGTGGCGCACCATACTTTTAAATTTTGGAAAGAGGGAACTATAAGTGCACCGGTATATTTTTGTTCAGCGCCGATAACCATGGCGGTTTCAATATAAACAGATTCTTTTAATTTGCTTTCAATAGGCAAAGGAGCAACATATTTACCGCCGCTTGTTTTAAATAATTCTTTTTTCCTGTCAGTGATCTTTAAAAATTTATTTTCTATTATCATACCTATATCGCCGGTTTTAAACCAGCCATCTTCCATCACTTCTGCGGTTAGTTCTGGCTGCTTATAATAGCCCATCATTACGTTTGGTCCCTTGCACAAAATTTCACCGTCATCCGCAATTTTTACCTGCACACGGTTTATTAAAGGTCCCACACTTCCAAACATTCTGCCTTCCTGCTGGTATCGGTTAACGCTTATTACTGGTGATGTTTCAGTTAAGCCATAGCCTTCCATAATAACTATTTTAGCAGCAGTAAAAATGCGTATAAGCCTTACCTGGCATGCAGCTCCGCCGCTTACAATTGCTTTTACATTGCCACCTAAACCTTCCCGCCACTTGCTAAAAATAATTTTATTGGCAATTGATAATTGCAAGTTATACAATACCCCCTGGTTTTTATTTATCTCAAATTTTGTTGCAATATCATGTGCCCAAAAAAATAATTTTCTTTTTATGCCCTTTAATTCTTCTCCTTTAGCCATTATTTTATCATACACTTTTTCTAACAGGCGGGGTACCGTGGTAAAAAGATGAGGCTTAACTTCTTTTAAATTGTCTCCAATTGTTTCAAGGCTTTCAGCATAGTAAATGCCTATTCCTTTAAACAGGTAGAGATAACTTACCATTTTTTCAAGAATATGATTAAGCGGTAAAAAGCTCAGGGCTCTCATATTTTCTCCCGGCGGAAAACAGGGCATGCTGTCCATAACATTGGTTACAATATTATAATGAGATAGCATAACACCTTTTGGCCTACCGGTGGTGCCGGATGTATATAATATGGTGGCAATATCCTGAGGAATTATTTTATCAGCAATAATTTTTACTTCAGATAAAAGTGCAGGCTCTGTTGCCAGCAACTCTTTCCAGTGGCGCACGCCATCTACTTTTTCAAAAGAAAATATTTCTTTTAAATGAGGAAGCCTTTCTTTAATGCTTTGTACTTTTTCAGCAAGGTCGCGGTCATTAACAAAAATTATTTTTACGGCTGCATCTTGTAAAATAAACTCTAGTTCACTTATGTTTATGGTGGGATAGATAGGCGTAATTACCGCACCTATTTGTTGCACTGCCAGGTCAACCATCAGCCATTCGGGCCGGTTTTTAGAAACGATTGAAACTTTATCTTTCCCCTCAGGAGTGTTATCATTACTGCCTATCCCGGCTTTTAGCAAGCCTGCACTTATCTGGTTTGCAATGTCGCTTACCTGTTTTGTGCTGTATTTTTTCCATACTCCATCCTCTTTGCCAGCCAGCATATCTTCAATAGGCGATTGCTGCAAGTTGTATTCAATACAATCAAATAATCTTTTAGGTTCATTCATTTGTACAATAAATTGTTTATGCAGAGTAAAATTATTGCGGCCTGTTATCTTTATTTCTTTTCAGTTTTTCATATTCTTTTGTAGTAAGGTCTTGACTGCTGCCGCCGTAAGATGAAAAATATTGAAAAACTAATCCCAGCCCCCAGCCGAGCATAACCCATGCCGGCCAAGGTGTGTGCCCGCTTAAAGTTCTGCTGTCTGTTGTAAACCACCAGATAAGCCAGAGAAAAGCGTTAATTACAAAATATGAAACAAGATTTCGTTGAAAGCCGGCTCTGCGTTTGGCAGCTTTCCATAACTGCTCATCACGGGGATTTGTATCCATAATTAGTTTAGTTTAGAATGAGAAGATAATATTATAATTGAAACTAAACAAACTATAAAAAATATTGTAAGCCTGTGTTCTATTTATGATAGTATTGCCCGGATGGTATTTTAAATATTCTTCCTTTTTGAAAGTTCATGAACTCGCTATATTCTGTAGCGTAAGAAGCCGTCCATTTTTGGTATGCATCAAGGTTTTGAGTAGCTCCAAATATCCATTGGTTGTAGGCATCAAACATTCCTTCTCTCAAAAGTTGCTGATGCAGATCAAAAAGCTTTGAGGGAAAATTATCTGCATAATTTTCAAACCAGTTAATGATAAATCGGGTTCTTATCATGGTTAACGTTTCGGCAGTTAAGCCAACGGCAGCAGTGGGAATTTCTTTGCTAATCGTTTGTAGAAAAGCTTTCTCAAAAGTGTTTTTGTCTCTCGGGATTTTTTGCAATTCAGTATCTGCAAAAAGTTTTTTGTAACTATCAAGCAAAATATTTTTTACCTCTGCTGTTCTTGCAGAAACAGGTTCAATATTTAAAAACAGTTCAGCATAAATAATTCCCCAAATTTTATCTGTAGTAAAATAATAATATTTAGCTGCGTTATAATAATTGGTAGAATAGGAAGGATCCATTTCAATTCCTTTCTCCCACTGGTTTATAGCATTTTCATTTTGCTGCGATGATAAAAACTCCCCATACTCATTATACATCACGCCGTTTTTAGGAAATTTTTTAATAGCTTTTTTATACAGGGCTTCCGTTTCTTTAAGCATATCCATTGCCCGGTAAATGTTGCCAGCTATCTGGTAAACCTGGTCATCGGCATCATTTTTTTCAAGCAATGGTTTTATAATTTCCAGCGCTTTGTTGTTCTCTCGTAAAAAATAATAATTAAATGCCAGGTCTTTTGCTATGGCAATGTTTGCAGGGTCTTGCTGCAATGCTTTTAATAATAATGGTGCTGCATTTTCGTAATCACCTTGCCGCATGTATGTTTTACCACTTTCGTAAAACTTAACGGTTTCCTGAGCCTGCAAAACAAAGCAGTTTGTCAATAAAACAAAAAATATAAAACCTTTCTTCATGTTATCAATATAAAAAGAGGCAACTTATGTGCCTCTCTTACAAATTTATGAAAAAATAATTGCGATAGTATGATGTTAGCTAACAAGATGTGTTAATAATCCATCTCTCAGTTTAGGCTCAAACCAGGTACTTTTTGGTGGCATAACATTTCCGCTGTCTGCTATATCAAATAACTGCTGCACACTAACAGGGTAAAGGCTAAAAGCAATTGCCATTTCAGCGCTGTCAACTTTTTTCTCCAATTCTTCAATGCCTCTTATTCCGCCGACAAAATCAATTCGCTTATCTGTTCGCTGGTCACCGATGCCAAGTACAGGCTGCAATAAATTATTTTGCAAAATGCTTATATCAAGCACACCTATCGGGTCGTTAGTAAATGTATTTTCTTTTGCAGATAGTCGATACCATTTCTTATTCACGTACATGCCAAAAAAATGGGGCTCATTTGGCGTAAATCCTTCTTTAACTTCCTGCAAATAAAATTTTTCTTCAATTTTCTCCAGCAATTCTTTTTCTGATAAGCCATTAAGATCTTTTACCACACGGTTATACTCCATTATTTTTAACTGGTTAGATGGAAACAGCGTAGTTAAAAAATAATTGGCTTCAATATTTTCGCCAAAAGATGGTTTGGACTTTGCAGCCGAAGCTGCCCGGTGATGCCCGTCTGCAAGGTATGAACACGGAACTTTTTCTTTAAAATGAGAAGAAATTTTATTGATGGTTTCCTCATCATTAATAATCCATATTGTATGCTGAATAATATCTTCTGAAACAAAAACGTAAACTGCGCTGCGTTCTTTTTTCCACTTACTTATTATGTCATCAATTTCCGCTACATTTTTATAGGCAAGAAAAACATTGCCCGTTTGTGCACCTGTTGTTTTAATATGATTTATCCTGTCAAGCTCTTTATCTGGCCGGGTAAATTCATGTTTTTTAATCAGTCCATTTTCATAATCATCAACCGAGCTGCAGCAAACCAAACCAGTTTGAATATGATCGTTGCCTTTATTATTTCTATCGGGCATTACCAGTTGGTAGATATAATAACAAGCTTTATTTTCCTGGAACAACACATTACGGCTTATAAATGCATCAAGGTTTTGCTTTGCTTTATCATACACCTGCTGAGCGTATGGATCTGAATTTTCTGGCAAATCAATTTCGCTTTTTGTTATGTGCAGAAAAGAATATGGATTACCCTGGGTTTCCACTTTTGCTTCTTTACTGGTAAGTACATCATACGGTTTAGATGCCACCTGTTTAGCAAACTGGGCTTCGGGTCGTAGTGCTTTAAAAGGCTTTATGGTTATCATGTGTTATTAAAGGGATGCAAATATAGCCAAGTAAATACAAAGAAATTGCCAGCGATTAGTGTGCATGTTTATTTGCAAACTTCTTCATAACATCAACCAAAACCTGTACACTGCTTAATGGCAAAGCATTGTAAAGAGATGCTCTAAAACCGCCGGTAGTTCTATGCCCTTTTATTCCAATAATATTATTTTGCTTAGCAAGAGATAAAAATTTTGCTTCAAGAGAAACATCATCTATAGTAAAACAAACATTCATTTTACTTCTGTCTTCTTTTGCAACAGTGCCGGTAAACATTGGGTTATTGTCAATTTCGTTATACAAAAGTGCAGCCTTTTCATTGTTAAGTTTTTCCATAACATCAACACCGCCTTTATTTTTCAACCACCTAAGGGTAAGCATGGAAACATATACTGCAAAAACTGGTGGCGTATTAAGCATGCTGCCTTCTTTAATGTGATTTCGGTAATCCATTATGGTAGGGATGGCACGCTTTACTTTCCCCAAAATATTTTTATTTACCACTACAATATTTACACCTGCAGCCCCCATATTTTTTTGGGCGCCTGCATAAATAATATCGAATGAATTAAAGTTTACACGCCTGCTTAAAATATCGCTGCTCATATCTGCTACCATGGGAATACTAAGCTTAGGTAGCGTTTGCCATTGTGTGCCGTAAACTGTATTATTAGTGGTTATGTGAAAATATTTTGCATCATTAGGCACCGCAAAATCTTTAGGAATAAATGTGTAGTTGGCTTCTTTACTGCTGCAAACAATATCAACATTGCCAAAAAGCCTTGCTTCTTTAATGGCCTTCGCTGCCCAAATACCGGTATCAGCATATGCTGCAGTTTCTTTTTCATTCAGCAGGTTCATAGGCACCTGCATAAATTGTGTTGAAGCTCCGCCGTGTAAAAAAAGTACTTCATGCTCATTGTCAAGCTCCATTAATTCTTTTACCAGACTGCGTGCCTCATCCATAATTTCCTGGAACAAAGGCGTCCTGTGTCCCATTTCAAGAATAGATAATCCGGTATCATTATAATTTAAAACTGATTGAGATGCCTGTTCAAAAATTTCTTTGGGTAAAACAGAAGGGCCTGCATTAAAATTGTGGCTACTCTCTAATCCCCTGAATGGGGAATTCTCATAAGTCATATAATAAATTTGCAGGCAAAAGTAATAAATAAAGCTCCCTTTAAGGGCTTGGAACATTATCGTGTTCTCTGGCTTTTAGTTTGCCGTTTTTCCAGCTTTCATTTAAAGCTTCAAATTCTTTAAGGTCGGCTTCGCTAAATTTTTGCTTTACCAGTTTAGTAAGATCGGGTTGCCCGGCATTAACCCAGGCCGTAAACCAAAAAGATGCAATAGAATAAATGGAGGTACGCATTCTTCGCTCTATCATCCCATCTAATTTTTTATTATAAGCAATGGTAAATGCGGATGAATATTGCCGCACCATTATATTATTTCGCTGCTCAAAAGCATATTTTTTATCAGGAGAAAATTGTTTTGTAAGCTCTTTTTCAAAAAGTAAAACTGAGTCGGATGCTTTCGCACTTTCTAAAACCCTTGCCCAGATGAATTCACCCGGGTTTGAAATATATTGGACTTTGCCTATAAAAAAATCAAACTCTTTGTCAGCAAGTAATTCAGGCACACGGCTTTCCCAAAAACCGTGAATACCTTTTTGATTGGTAAGTTGCCCGTTATGATTGCTGCTGGTATGC
>JBKJLG010000245.1:0-4836 GCA_046596995.1 Chitinophagaceae bacterium | reverse complement strand
ATTTCAGAGAAACTACGGTAAAAGTGCTGCGCTGAATGAGGGTTTTAAATCATGCAAAGGTGAAGTGGTAATTACTATGGATGCGGACTTGCAAGATAGTCCTGATGAAATACCGGAATTGCGACGGATGCTATTAAATGGAGGATTTGACATTGTTAGTGGCTGGAAAAAAAAGCGCTACGACAATACATTGAGCAAGAATATTCCATCAAAATTATTTAATGCCGCCACAAGAAAAGTTTCGGGTATTTATCTGCACGATTTTAATTGCGGATTAAAAGTTTATAAAAATAAAGTGGTAAAAAGTATTGAAGTTTATGGTGAAATGCACCGTTACATTCCTTTGCTTGCAAAATGGGCAGGCTTTAAAAAAGTAGGTGAAAAAGTTGTTGAGCACCGTGCCCGTAAATATGGCAAAACAAAATTTGGATGGAACCGGTTCGTCAACGGCTTTCTTGATCTGGCATCAATTGTTTTTGTAGGTAAGTTCCGGAAAAACCCAATGCATTTTTTTGGCTTATGGGGCACGCTTGCATTTCTTTTTGGTTTTGGTGTTTCACTCTACCTGACTGTTTCCAAATTCTTTTTTGATCAAACAGGACTTACACAGCGACCTTTATTTTTTATTGCATTGGTGGCAATGGTCATTGGTACACAACTCTTTCTTGCAGGTTTTCTGGGAGAATTAATGTCAAGAAACGCTACAGATAGAAATAATTATCTTATTGAAGAAAAATTAGGGGTAAATTAATTTGCCTGATGAATCCAAATTTAAAAATTGTTATTCTTGGTTCAGCATATCCCTTGCGTGGCGGTGGTATAGCAACATTTAATGAGCGGCTTGCGAAGGAATTTATGCAGCAAAATTTTGAGACATCAATTTATACTTTCTCTTTACAATACCCTCAATTTTTATTTCCCGGCACAACACAATATTCTACAGAACCTGCACCCAAAGATCTTACTATAAAAGTTTGCATCAATTCAATCAATCCTTTTAATTGGATAAGAATTGGGAACGAATTAAAAAAAATACGCCCTGATATTATTGTTGTAAGATATTGGCTGCCTTTTATGGCACCCTGTTTTGGAACTATTTTGAGGATTGTAAAAAAAAATAAGGACACAAAAATAATTTGCATTGCAGATAATATTATTCCGCATGAAAAAGGCTTTGCTGATGAATTGCTGACAAAGTATTTTGTAAAGCCCGTTGATGCTTTTATAACAATGAGTGAAAAAGTGCTGATGGATTTGCAGCAATTCGTAAAAAATAAGCCTGCTTTATTTATACCACATCCCTTATATGATAATTTTGGAGAAAAGATATCCAAAGAAAAAGCAAGGGAAAAACTTGGTATAGCAGCGCATGAAAAAATAATCTTGTTCTTTGGATTTATAAGAAAATATAAAGGCCTCGATATTTTACTGAAGGTGATGAAATTATTAATTAATGATCCTGAAACATCAAACATCAAACTTTTAATTGCCGGCGAATTTTATGAAGATAAAAAAATGTATGATGAGTTAATTGATGAATTGGGTATAAGGCAAAACATTATTCTCCACACTCAATTTATTGCAGATAGTGAAGTGAAATATTATTTGTGTGCAACAGATTGTGTGGTTCAGCCTTACCGTAATGCCACACAAAGCGGCGTTACTCCCCTTGCATATCATTTTGAAAAGCCAATGATTGTTACAAATGTTGGCGGCTTGCCCTCCCTTGTACCCGATAGAAAAGTTGGATTAATTGCAGAGCCAAACCCACAAAATATTGCAGAGAAAATAAAAGAATTTTATCAGTTAGGAGAAGAATATTTTTTGCAAAACCTGATTGCAGAAAAGAAAAAATATAGCTGGCAAACCCTTGTAGATGCTGTAATCCAACTCTCCCATAATCATGATTTACAAAAGTAAGGCACCTTTTCGTATTGGGTTTGCCGGTGGCGGTACAGATGTTAGTCCGTATTGTGATTTGTTTGGAGGTGAGGTTGTGAATGCTGCTGTATCCTTATATGCCCATGTTACTATTGAAGAGACGGTTGATAAAAAAATTACCATTCATTGCTTTAATAATAATATTATACAGCAATTTGATTTATTAGAGCAATTACCCATTGATCAACCTTTTGATTTGGTAAAAGGTGTTTACAACCACTTTGTAAAAAATGATAAACTTGCAAATAGAGGATTAAAAATTTCTACATTTTTAGATGTTCCCGCCGGTTCTGGTTTGGGTACTTCATCAACATTGGTGGTAGCGCTTGTTGGTGCATTTTATGAGATGCTCAATTTTAAAAAAAGCAATTATGGAATTGCACAGGAGGCTTATCAAATTGAGAGAATAAATTTAAAGCTTGCAGGTGGAAGGCAGGATCAATATGCCGCAGTATTTGGGGGGATAAATTTTATGCAATTCAATAAAGATGAAAAAGTTATTGTTGAAGAATTAATATTAACCGAGCAAAAATTATTTGCGCTACAAAATAATTTGGTGTTGTATTACACTTCTGATAGCCGTAACAGCGCAAGCATAATTAGCGAGCAGGTTAAAAATGTGGAAGCAAATGATGAGAATAGTATAAATGCTATGCATCAGTTAAAGCTGCAAGCTCAGCTTATGAAAAAAGCTTTGCAGCAAGGTAAAATTGATGTAATAGGTGAATTTCTTGAATTTGGTTTTCTGCAAAAAAAATTAATAGCACATAACATAAGCAATAATAAAATTGAGGAAATATATGATGCTGCAAAAAATGCAGGTGCTACCGGAGGAAAGATAAGCGGTGCCGGTGGCGGCGGTTTTATGATATTTTATTGCCCTGAAGGTTCTAAACAAAATGTAATAAACGCTTTGCAAAAAAGGGGTGGAGAAATAAAAGAATTTTCATTTGCATTGCAAGGCCTGCATACCTGGACGGAACGCATAATTTGAAATGTTTATCTTGCAGTCAACAATTTTAGTATGGAAAAAATAAGGGAAATAATAAAATCTTCTATAGATGTAAAAAGTAAAATTCTTTCAGATGATAAAATATTACAGACGGTTAAAGATTGTGTTTACGTTTTGGTAACTGCGTTTAAAAACGGTAATAAAGTTTTGTTTTGCGGCAATGGGGGCAGCGCTGCTGATGCACAACACCTCGCTGCAGAATTAAGTGGACGGTTTTATACTGACAGGGATGCCTTGCCGGCAGAAGCTTTGCACTGCAACACATCATACATAACAGCCATAGGCAACGATTACAGCTATGATGTTATTTATTCAAGATTGATAAAAGGTATTGGTAACAAAGGAGATGTTTTGGTAGGTTTAAGCACTTCAGGTAACAGTAAAAATATTTTAAATGCTTTCGAAACCGCAAAAGATAAGGAGATGATAACCATCGGTTTTACCGGGGAGAGCGGTGGCAAATTAAAAAAGCTAAGCGACTTTTTGATCAATGTCCCCTCTGATGATACACCAAGGATACAGGAAAGCCATATAACATTGGGGCATATTATTTGCCAATTGGTGGAAGAGCAATATTTTATGCTAACAAATGATTAAAGAGGCCATTATACTTGCCGGGGGATTGGGAACAAGATTGGCTGCTTCCCTAAATGATCTTCCTAAATGTCTTGCCCCTGTAAACGGGAAGCCTTTTCTGCATTATGTTATAGCTCATTTTAAAAATGAAGGGATACAAAAATTTATTTTTGCGCTTGGACATAAGAGCGAAGATATCAGTAACTATATTAATAATGAATATCCGGATTTTAATGTTGAATTTTCTGTTGAAAATAAACCATTGGGGACCGGCGGTGCAATAAAAAAAGCCTGCGCTTTGGTAAAAGAAAAAACCGTTTTGGTTATTAATGGGGATACTTTATTTTCAATAAATATTAATAAGCTTACCAACTTTCATGAAATGTGTGGCGCTGACTGTACCATAAGCTTGAAGGAAATGCAAAACATTAAAAGGTTCGGAAGTATTGAATTGAATAAAGATTATTCCATACATTCTTTTAAAGAAAAACAAGAATGTGAGAGTGGCTTAATTAATGGGGGTGTTTACGCATTGCACCCGGCTAATTTTATTAAAGAAGATCTTCCTGAAATATTCTCTTTTGAAAAAGATTATTTAGAAAAATATTATATAAAAAGAAAAATGTATGGTGTGGTTCAGGATAAATATTTTATTGATATTGGTACCCCTCAGGATTATGCAAGAGCAGAAAATGAATTTACTGAAAATTGATAATATTTAAGCGAAATGGCAGACCTGAAATTAATTGATAAAAGTTGGACGTTATTTTTAGACCGGGATGGTGTTATAAACGATGAAAGGCACATGAACTATATCAACCATTGGGAAGAATTTAAATTCTACCCTAAAGTGCAGGAGGCTATAAAAATATTTTCAGAAAAATTTGGCCGCATTTTCATTGTAACCAACCAGCGGGGTATTGCGAAAGGATTAACCAAACTGGAAAATCTGCAGGAAATACACACCAATCTTATAACAGAAGTTGAAGCTACCGGCGGAAAAATTGATAAAATTTATTTTTGCGGTGATATGGATAATACGAGCCCCAACCGAAAACCAAATACAGGCATGGGCTTAGAAGCAAAGCAGGATTTTCCGGAAGTTGATTTTGCTAAAAGTGTTATGATAGGGAATACCATTACCGATATGGAATTTGGCAGAAACTTAGGCGTTGCAATCAATATCTTTCTGCCCACTACCCATCCGCATATTAAAGTACAGCATCCCATGATTGATATGGTTTATCCAGACCTGTATACTGTATCAAAGGCATTATAACATATCGTTAAATCAATGTTTGCGCACA
>JBKJLG010000264.1:0-4880 GCA_046596995.1 Chitinophagaceae bacterium | reverse complement strand
AAATGCAAAGGATATCCTGCATCAGTTTGTCCCATTTCTTTTACTAAAATTTTAGTTGATGCTTTATCTAAGTTTTTATAAAATTCTATTGCCTGAAAGTAAGTTGCAGTTTCTTTTCCATTGCTTTTTTCATAAGGAGTTTGCTGGGCAAAAAGTGTTGAAGTGAGAAATAAGAAATAAATTATAAAATAATTTTTCATGCAGATTGTCTTTGGCACAAGCTACAAAGTTTTTCTTTTTAGAATTCCTGAAAATTTTTACCGCAGAGAAATGAGTTACGGAGTAAACGCAGAGAACTCTCTGCGAAACTCTGCTTCTCTTGTTCTCTGCGGTAGTAGTTAAAATAAAAAAGCGTCTCTCTTCAGAAACGCTTTCAATAAAAATATCTTGTAAAATTATTTAGCCAGTGTATTAACGCCTTTTGTAAGCTTGCGTTTTAAATTAGCTGCTTTATTTTTATGAATGATGCCACGCTTTGCTAATTTATCAATCATTGAGGCAACCAATGGCAATTTTTCTGACGCACCTTCTTTTGTATCAAGCACTTTTAGATCACGAATTGCGTTACGGGTTGTTTTACCATAATAGCGGTTACGCTCTCTGCGTTTAGTTGATTGACGAACATCTTTTTTGGTTGCTGCGTGATTAGCCATGAAATCTTAATTTTTGGGTGGCAAAGATAAGGTATCTTAATAAATAAACAGCACCACTTACTAATATTTTTGTTGCCGGTATTAAAATCATAATGATTTTCAACTGGTTCCAGTCAATTTTGTTGCCTAAAGTAACGATATTTGCACCCATAATAACTAAATATGATTAGCAATAGCTAAATTCTTTTTATACGTATGAAAGATTTCTCCTTTATTACTAATTCCCACCCAGCTTATATCGAAAATCTTTATAGCGAATTTTTAAAAGATCCTGAAAGCGTTGATGTGGATCTCCGTAAATTTTTTCAGGGATTTGATTTTGCGGTATCTCAAAATGGAAATATAAAAAATATTGATAAAGGCACTATAACTGAGGTCACTAACCTGGAGAAAGAATTTGGTGTTTTTCAACTTATAGAAGCCTATCGAAAAAAAGGGCATTTGTTGGCCAAAACGAATCCTATCCGTCCCAGAAAGGACAGAAATGCAAATCTCGATCTTAAATATTTTGGATTAGAGGAAAGCGATCTTACGAATAAATTTGTTGCCGGAAAATTTATTGGCTTGGACAATGCTGATTTGCAAACTATCGAACAGCATCTAAAAAAATGCTATGCAGAATCAACGGGTACAGAATTTACTTATGTAAACGATCCGAGGAAAATAGAGTGGCTTATAAATGCTGTTGAAAATACCATGCAGCAACCGGTGCCTTTGCCACAAAAAAAACGCATCCTTCAAAAATTAAATGAAGGTGTTATGTTCGAAAAATTTCTCCATACAAAATACATCGGACAAAAAAGATTTTCGCTGGAAGGCGGCGAAACAACAATTGCCGCCCTGGATGCAATTATAAATACTGCGGCAGAGAACAATGTGCAGGAAGTTGTTTTTGGTATGGCGCATCGGGGAAGATTAAACATTCTTGCAAACATTCTGGGAAAAACATACGAGCAAATATTTACAGAGTTTGAAGGAACAGCTATCCCGGATACTACTATGGGCACAGGTGATGTAAAATATCATTTGGGTTTTAGCAGTGAAGTTGATACGGCAAATGGTAAAAAAATAAATTTAAAATTATGCCCCAATCCATCGCACCTGGAGGCGGTAAACCCATTGGTTGTGGGCTTTGCACGCAGTAAAGCTGATGTTATCTATGAAAGCGATTACGATAAAATATTGCCCATTCTTATTCATGGTGATGCATCGGTAGCCGGGCAGGGAATTGTTTATGAGGTTTTACAAATGAGCAAATTGAAGGGTTATTATGTTGGCGGCACCATTCATTTTGTTATCAATAACCAAATTGGTTTTACAACAGATTTTGATGATGCAAGAAGTTCAGATTACTGTACTTCCATTGCATCAATGGTACAGGCTCCGGTATTTCATGTAAATGGAGATGATGCAGAGGCTGTAGTGAAAGCCTCACAGATAGCAATGCTTTATCGTCAGGAGTTTAACAGTGATATATTTATTGATATGGTTTGCTATCGCAGATGGGGGCACAACGAAGGCGATGATCCAAAATTTACGCAACCAGGGTTATATAATTTAATTGAGAAACAGCCTAACCCACGGGAAGTTTATACCAAATGGCTGATGCTGCATGGTGAGGAAGATGCTGCCGAACTTGCAAAAGAAATGGAGAAAAAATTCTGGAGCGATTTGCAGGAAAGACTGGATGAAATAAAACAAAATCCTTTGCCTTATAATTATCAAAAACCAGAATTATGGTGGCAGAGTTTACGAAAAGCGATGGCTTCTGATTTTGACCGGTCTCCGATTACGGCTATTAAAAAAGAAGATCTTGAAAAATTGTTTAATGCAATTATGAAATTGCCCGAAGGATTTAAGCCTTTAAAAAAGGTTGAAAAAATATTGCAGGATAAATTGAAGTTATTTAAGGATGAAAAAAAACTTGATTGGGCAACAGGCGAACTAATTGCTTACGCAAGTATTTTGGCAGATAAAAAAGATGTACGCATGAGCGGTCAAGATGTGAAGAGAGGAACTTTCAGCCACCGCCATGCAATTTTAAGAGATGAAACCACTGATGAATTTTACAATAGGCTTGGGCAGGTTGCAGAAGGGCAGGGCAAATTTAGAATATACAACTCTCTGCTAAGTGAAGCTGCCGTATTGGGTTTTGAGTATGGCTATGCAATGGCAAATCCCAACACATTGGTTTTGTGGGAAGCACAGTTCGGTGATTTTGGCAATGGAGCACAAACAATAATAGATCAATTTATTTCTGCGGCTGAACAAAAATGGCAACGCATGAATGGCATTGTTTTGCTTTTGCCACATGGTTACGAAGGGCAGGGGCCTGAGCACAGCAGCGCAAGAATGGAAAGATTTTTACAAATGTGTGCAGAATTAAATATGATAGCAGTAAATATTACAACTGCTTCAAATTTATTTCATGGGTTGCGCAGGCAATTGGCATGGCCATTTAGAAAGCCCTTAATAATTTTTTCACCAAAAGCAAATCTGCGCCACCCGGGAAGTTACAGCCCTGTTGATGAATTTACTACAGGCAGGTTTCAGGAAGTGATTGATGATGCATTTATAAAAAATACATCTGAAATAAAAAAAGTTTTGCTGTGCAGCGGAAAAGTATATTTTGATCTTGCTGAAAAACAACAAAAAGAAAACAGGCAGGATGTTGCCATCATTCGACTAGAGCAAATTTATCCGTTACCCTTAAAACAACTGGAAGAGTTGTATAAAAAATATAATAAAGCAATTTGGTTTTGGGTGCAGGAAGAACCCATGAATATGGGTGCCGCAACTTTTTTATTAATGAATTTAAAAACCATTAATTACGGCGTTATCAGCCGCCAGGCAAGTGCATCTACTGCAACCGGTTATGCAAAAGTGCATGCAAAGGAACAGGCTGAGATCATCGAAACAGCTTTCAATGTTTAAAATCATTTTATCTTAGGTTTGTAAATATTAAAAAACAACTATGGCGATAGAAATAAAAGTTCCTGCTGTTGGCGAAAGTATAACTGAGGTAACATTGGTAAAATGGATGAAAAAAACAGGCGATTGGGTAGAGAGAGATGAAGTAATAGCAGAACTGGAAAGCGAAAAAGCAACCTTTGAAATTAATGCAGAAAAAGCGGGGATATTAACTACAAAAGCCAATGAAGGTGATACATTAAAAATTGGCGATGTTACTTGCAGCATTGATGACACAGCTACAGCCCCGCAAAAAGAAGAGCCAGCTGCGGAAATCAAATCTGAAGAAAAAAAAGATGAATTAAAAACTGAGGAGAAGAAAAGTACGCAGCCTAAATCAGAATCTCCAAATGAAAAACAAAAATCTTCTTTAAACCCTCCGGGAGAAAAAGAGCAGAAAGCCACCCCGGTTGCTGCAGCAATTTTAGCCGATAAAAAAGTTGATGTAAAAAATATCACACCCTCGGGCAGTAATGGAAGAATTTTAAAGCATGATGTTTTAGATGCCTTATCTAACCCCGGAAGAAGTATTGGTGCGCCAATGTTTGCAAGGGATGATAAGCCTGAGAAGATGAGTAATCTCCGCAAAACAATTAGCCGGAGACTGGTAGAAGCAAAAAACACAACGGCAATGCTTACCACTTTTAATGAAGTGGATATGAGTGCCATTATGGAGTTTAGAACAAAATATAAAGAAATATTTAAAACAAAGCATGGCACTAATCTTGGCTTCATGAGCTTTTTTACAAAAGCAGTTTGTTTTGGTTTGCAAGAATGGCCTACTGTGAATGCAATGATTGATGGTGAAAATATTATTCATCATAATTATTGTGATATTTCTATTGCTGTTTCAGCGCCAAAAGGTTTGGTGGTGCCCGTGATAAGAAATGCTGAAAGCCTGAGCATGGCTGAAATTGAGAAGAAAGTGGTGGAGCTGGCAACAAAAGCAAAAGAGAATAAACTTACCATAGAAGAAATGACGGGTGGCACTTTCACCATTACCAATGGCGGCGTGTTTGGTTCATTAATGAGTACCCCCATTATAAATATTCCGCAATCTGCAATTTTAGGAATGCATAAAATTCAGGAAAGGCCAATTGCAATAAACGGGCAGGTTGTAATTAAGCCTATGATGTATCTGGCATTAAGTTACGATCACAGAATTATTGATGGCAGAGAGTCAGTGAGTTTTTTAGTGAGAGTAAAAGAAATGCTGGAGAATCCTGAACAATTGCTTTTTGGAAAAGATCCGGTAAA
>JBKJLG010000018.1:0-3093 GCA_046596995.1 Chitinophagaceae bacterium | reverse complement strand
TTTCGCTAATAAAATTTTGCCTGGAGAAAACATGCGCAGTAACATTTGGATTATAATAAAATTTAAAATCGTTCACTGCAATATTTCTTATACCGGCAGTAACTGTAAAATCCTGGTTGGCAATTTTGCCTTTGGAAGAAATATAATTTCCGTAAACATTCACGAGACTTTTTTTACCATCCCCGAAACTCAGTGCAGCGGCGGCATACGGCGTAGTAAAATTTCCAAAGCCTACTTTTACATAATTTCTAATACCCAGTTGCAAACCTGTATCCTGCATTAGGGCTAAAGGTTTTAAAGTTATTGGCTGATAAGAGAAAAATAAGTTTTGTGCAGGTATGTAATACGCAAGTCTTGGACGGCTTGTATCTGCAATCAAAGGTGTAGCAGAAAGATTTATTTTAACTGCGTTGCGTAGCACCGGTTTGTACGATGAAGTAATATCAATGGTTTGCCGCTTTGTTGTATCACGCTGTGCAGAAGCAGAAAATGCAAATAGGCAAGATGCAATTAGCAAGAAGCCCCCTATCCCCCGAAGAAGCCCCCTATTCCCCGGAGGGGGGAAATAAAGAAAGCCCCCTATCCCCCAACGGGGGTAATCACGAAGATTATTGAGAAGGTTATTAAGAAGAATGTTTTTGTTTAACATTGAGTATTTTATTAATGTTTTATAAATTTCCGTTAATGGCACTTTCCAAAGTCTCCCTTTAGGGAGATTTAGAGGGTTTATTGAATCTTAGAATTTAATTTCTCTTCCGCAATTGCACGATCTAATTTTTGTTGAGCTTCATTTTTTATTTCAGGAATTGTTGAATTTGCGGCCACACTTTGATACGTTGCCTTTGCATTAAAATAATCTTTCTGTTGCATATAAATATCTCCTAATAAAATATATGCTTTAGAAACCCACAAATCGTATGATGCAGTTACTTTTATTGTTTCCATGCCGGCTTTTTCTGCGGCAGCAAGATTGTTCAATGAGAAATAACAATTTGCTATCTCATATCTTGCCTCAGCTCCCCATGCTGATTTATTAATGGCGGCAACAGAGCGGAAGGATGTGATTGCCTGCTCACACTGGTTATTAGCCTGCAACGATTTTCCCAGAACAAGATTGGCAATTGATCTGTCATCTGTGCTTAAACCTTTTTTTGTAAGTAATTCTGTAGCCGCAATATTTGCTTGAGAATAATCTTTCGTTTGATAATAACTTCTAACTAAACCCCGCAAAGCTTCTAATTGGTTTTCCTGTGTGGTTGCAATTTCTTTTAATCTTGTAAAATACTTTTTTGCAGCTGTATAATCCTGTAACTCGAAGTAAGAAGTTTTAGCAGCATTTAATGCGGAAGCCTCTGCGTACTTGCTGTTACCCTTGTTTAGTAGAGCCTCATAGCCTGCTACTGCATTTTTAAAATCTTTATTTTTAAGATAACACTCACTTCTAAAATAATAAGCCTGTAACGAATATGCCCCATCAGGATATTGGCCCAAGTAATTATTAAACCCGGCAATTGCATTAGCACAATCCCTGTTATTGTATTTAAGTTCAGCTGCACTGTATGTTAATGAATCAGCTTCGGTTATACTTATTACTTTACCTGACTTGCGTAAAAAATCTACATACTCATTTGTTCTTCCCTCTTCAACATAAATACTTTTCATATTGTCAACAGCTTCATCGGCTTCCTCAGATTGCGGATATGTGCTGATAAGCTTCTGATAATTTTTGAGCGCCTCAGCATTGTTGTTTAAATTATAATAGGCCAACCCAAGTTTTAAATAAGCAGCAGGCTTTAAAGCATTTGCAGTGTTTAATATTAAAATATTATTAAGATAAGGAATAGCATCTCTGAATTTTTCATCTGCCATATAAGTGTTGGCAATTTCCAGATTTGCATCGTCATTTAAATCGCTGGATGGGTATTGTTTTGACAAAGTGTTTAATACCCTTATCTTTTCTGAAGAGCTTGTAATGCCCGACACCATTGCTTTTTGAAACAAAGCATAATCACTGTGCGGCAGTCCAGCATTTACTACATTATCGTACATGATCTTTGCCTTGGCGTAATCCCTGTTCATAAAATAACTGTCAGCTGCTCTAACGTAAGCATCCTGTTCCATAGGGGAAGATTGTGCAGAAACTGATGATGCTATTTGCTGAAAATAGGTGAGAGATTGCTTAAAATTTTCCTTCTTTAAAAAACTATAACCCAACACATATTTTGCAGAAGCCGGAGTGGCTTCGCCTTGTGAGAATGCGCCACTTTGTAAAAATGCTGTCATATATTTTACAGCATCATCATATCGTGCCTGCCTGTATGCTATTTCTCCTTTCCAAAAATTTGCATAAGGAGCAACTTTACTACCGTTGGGGTCACTTATTATTCTTGTAAACAATTCATCAGCCTGGTTAAGCTTTTGGTCATTTAATAATTCAGTTGCTTTGCCGTATAATATTTTAGGATATACCCTTTGCATTGTTGCCGTTGGCTTATCAAAAGATTCATATAAAGCAAGTGCATCATTAAAATTATTTGTATTGGCTAAAATACCCACCAGTATTTCCTTTGCTTCGGTTGCATAAACTGATGTTTGGTACAGATCAAGAAAACTATTCATGCTGTTTAAAGCAATGTCCTGATAGCCTAATTCATAAGAAAGCTTTGCATAATTAAATCTTGATATTTCCTGCTGTCTGCGGTTGCTGTTGTTGTTGGCAGAATATTGAAAGGCATTTCTTGCATTGGCTTTTTGATTGATTCTTATATAAAGATCACCTAAAAGATACATGGAGTTTTGCCCGAGAGAATCTTTCTCATTGCTTAATTGCTTAAACCCTTCAATGGCTTTTTCCACCTGATTCAATTCGTAATAGCTATAGCTTAACTCATATAAAATTTCTTTGGTTACTTTATCGCTGCTGTTTACATACGCTTCCAGTAATGGCAAGGCTTTGGCAAAATTTCTTTTTTCAAAATACAGTTGCCCAATTAAAAGGTTGAGGTCCTTCTGATAATATAAATTTCCACGCTTTAGCACTTCTTCTCCATACCGCATGGCTTCATCTTTTTTTCCCTGGAAATAATATATCTC